>SKWJ01000444.1 GCA_007128995.1 Paracoccaceae bacterium | reverse complement strand
CTGTCAGACGCATCGGCCTTGAACCGCTTTTCCGGTTTCTGACCACCTGCCGCAGCGCGTGGTTTCCCCATGACCGGCTTATCGCTGCGCGGTGCGTCCTTTCGTGCTGCCGGACGGTCCGAGCGTGACGCTTGCCATTTGGGGGCATCCGCTTTCTCGGTTTTGCGGTTTTCCTGTCGTGGCGGTGGTGCCGATTGTTGCCGAGGTTCTGGCGTGACTTGCTTTTCGGGCCGCGCTGCGGCAGTCTTCCGGGGCCGCTGGTCTTTCGACCGGGGTGCAGGGGCGGCCGGCCTTGTCCGCTCTCGCGGTGCTGGCCTGCTACTTTGCGGCGGCTTTCCCTGTCGCGGCGCTTCTGCTGCCTGCCTGGACGTGTCAGCACGGAAGGCTGCGGGATCAGGCGCGCTGTCAAGCTGCCGGACTGTGATCCCCTCATCCAGTTCTCCGCCATCGCCCAGCGCGGCCACGAACCCTTCGACACTGTCTTGTGCAAGTTCGATATAGGTTTCATCCGCTTGCACCCGGATCGCACCGATCGCCTGTTTGTTCAGCCTGCCTGCCCGGCACAGCATCGGCAGCAGCCATCTGGCCTCGGCCCGGTCATTGGCGCCGACTGACAGCGCAAACCAGGTTCCCGGACCGAAGGGCTTGCGTTCCTTTTGTGCTGCAGGGGCCTCGGACACAGTCAAGTCTTCCGGCGCGGATTGACGGCTTCGATGCAGGCGCAGATACGCGGCGGCAATCGTCTCTGCAGAATGCAGGTTCAGCAGTTTCTGTGCAAAGGCCTGTTGCTGGTCGCTGATCTCTTCGTGCCAGATCGGATCTGCCAGCAGCCGCTCTTCATCGCGCTGCAGGATTTCTTCTGCCGTGGGCGGCGTTGTCCACTCGGCCTCGATCTTGGCCATCTTCAAAAGACGTTCAGCCTTGCCTGTCGCCCGCGGAGGGACAATGAGCGCGGAAATGCCCTTGCGCCCTGCGCGGCCCGTGCGCCCCGAGCGATGCAGCAACACCTCTGGGTTGGAGGGCAGATCAGCATGGATCACAAGTTCCAGATTCGGGAGATCAATCCCCCGTGCGGCCACATCCGTTGCCACGCAGACGCGCGCGCGCCCATCACGCATGGCCTGAAGCGCATGGGTACGTTCATTCTGGCTGAGTTCACCTGACAAGCTGACAACCGAAAACCCACGATTTGCGAACCGCGCTGTCAGGCGGCTGACGGTCAAGCGCGTATTGGCAAACACCAGCGCATTCTGCGCTTCGTGAAACCTGAGCACATTGATGATTGCATTTTCGGCATCAGCCTGCGAGACGCGCAAGGCCTGATAGGCAATATCGGCATGCTGGCGTTCGCCGGTCAAGGTGGTCACACGCACGGCATCGCGCTGATATTTCTTGGCCAGAGTTGCGATCATCTTGGGCACTGTGGCCGAGAACATCAGCGTGCGCCGATCTTCGGGGGCTTCTGCAAGCATGAATTCAAGGTCTTCGCGGAAGCCAAGATCCAGCATTTCATCTGCTTCATCCAGCACGATGGCACGCAGACTGCCCATATCCAGCGCGCCGCGCTGAATATGATCACGCAAGCGTCCCGGTGTCCCGACGACTATATGCGCGCCTCGGTCCAGCGCACGGCGTTCATCGCGCATATCCATGCCGCCGACACAGGAAATGACCCGCGCCCCCGCCCGCGCATACAGCCATGTCAATTCGCGCATGACCTGAAGCGCAAGCTCGCGCGTGGGGGCGACAATCAGGGCCAGCGGCGCGGCGGCCGGGGGCAACTGCTCTGCTTCGCCCAGAAGCGTGTGCCCCAGCGCAAGGCCAAAACCGACTGTCTTGCCCGACCCGGTCTGCGCCGAAACCAGCAGATCCGCATCGCGCAACTCGGGTGCTGTCACGGCTTCCTGTACGGCTGTCAGCGTCTCGTAACCTTGTTCTTGAAGAGCGTCGGAAAGTGTCTGGATCATTGGGGACCTATCGGTGAATTGTCTGCGCGGCATCATCTCGCATTCAGATATATCCGACGCACGAGCCAGCGGGTGCCTGCTCCTAACGCGCAACGGCACGAATGTATATGGCGAATACGGGCTGGTGCTACGCTCCCGCATTGCCTCAAACTGATCGAGCAGCACTCTAGACCGCGTTCTCGCCTCTGATCACGGTGGGCAGGGTCATGGCAAGGATCTGAAGATCAAACCCCAATGACCAGCGATCGATATATTCCAGATCCAGCTCGACCCGCTGGCGGATCTCGTCCGGAGAGGTGACAGGCCCCCGAAACCCGCGCACCTGCGCCCAGCCTGTGATCCCGGGATTCACCCGATGGCGTGCGCCGTATCCCTGCACCACCGCTGCAAATTCCATATCGCGGTTGCGCGCACCGACCGCATGAGGACGCGGCCCGACCAGCGACATGGACCCCTGTATCACATTGAACAGTTGCGGCAGTTCATCCAGCGAAGTGCGGCGCAGAAACCGCCCGACACGCGTCACACGCGTATCGCCGGCGGTGACGGGAACAACCGCGCCGGCATCTTCCTTGGCGTGATCCAGCGTCCGGAATTTCCAGACCTGGAACGGCCGCGATGCATAGCCTTCGCGCGCCTGCCGAAAGAAGATCGGCCCCACACTGTCAAGCCGGATGGCAACGGCGATCAACAACAATACAGGCGAGAGCAGCACCAGAAGCACACTGCCAAGACACAGATCAAACGCGCGCTTCAGCACCACATCAAGCGCACGCAACGGGCGATCGAAGAGGTCCAGCATCGGGACATCACCAAGCCACTGATATGTGCGCGGACGAAAGACAAGGCGGGTGCGTACGGGTGTCAGGCGGATATCCACCGGCAATTCCCACAACTCGGACAGGATCTGCGCGATGCGCTCCTCGGCGCTTTGCGGCATCGTCACGATCACAAGGTCCAGCGGGTGCTTGCGCAGGAATTCTGGCAGATCCGAGATGCGCCCCAGTTTCGCAACGCCCTGCTGCACCAGCGGCGAGCGCGCGAGTTCCCGATCATCGAACAGACCAAGCACCTGAACGCCTTCATCACGCATACGCTGCAAACGCTGGAGTGTCTCTTCTGCCTCGACGCCCCCACCGACAATGGCGACGCGCAAGCCCACATTGCCGCGCCGGATCAGCCGTGACACCTGCCCTGCAGCAATGCTGCGCCAGAGCGTCGAAAGACCGGCAGCCGATGCAAGACCAAGCACTGCCCAAAGCGCAGATCCACTGTCAAGTGTGACATAGACCAAGGCCGCCAGCAGCGGCAGCAGGATCACCCAGACGCGCATGCTTTGCCGGACAACATCTCGGTGCCGGTTGAACCCACCCAGAAGCAGCGTCTTGCTGGGACGAACCAGCGCACGGTGCACCAGCACCACACCTGCGGACGCAATCAGGGCGGTTCCGCCCTGTAGCACCGGCAAATGGTGCATTCCCGCCAGAAACCAGGCCGAAAGGATGCAGACCGCAACAATGATCGTTTCAACCGTCAGAACCGCCCGCAAAAACGTGGCAGGGCCAAGGCGGATGCGCGCTAACGGCAGGGTCACATCGGTGCCCGCTGCCATCTCTGATCCACGCGTCTGCCGCATATCGTGATCATCGCCCTTGTTGTCTGTTCTGAATGCGCGCCATGGTTGAAGAGGGTCAAGAGCATTCAGGCTGTACCCCTCAGGCGAGTGTTCGCCTGAATCACCCCTGCAATCAAGCCTTTTCGCGCCATCCAAACAGAGAGACCGACAGACTGTGGCAGCGATGGTTCGCCCGATTCGCAGCCCGGTTTCAGGATCGCCATGCAACCAGAGCCCTTGAAAACCGGGCCGCCAGTCACGAAATGCCGGAATGTCATGACATTACTGCCCCAAGGTCTGGCGGTAAGTGCTGAACAGGCCCGTAATTTCGCATATTGCAAACATCTGGAAAGCTTTTTGCAACGTTTTGCGCCAAATCATGGCGAAATCTGAAATAGAGGCGTATCGATCAGCCATAAGGTGTATCGGCTTGTATGTAGTCGCGTAGTGGCAAGGCGTTCTTGTCGTCAGGAGTATGTAATGGTAAATTATGTTAAGACTTTAGCCTGTGCCGCAGCCATGGTTGTTACCGGGCTGTCGGCATCGGCAACGACCTATAGCGAAGTGATCTCTGGCAATGACTGCGGAGCAGGTGGTCTTGGGGCTTGCACTCTGCGCATCGCACCAGAGACAGAGGCGTCAGCGTTGATCAAATTCGGCGTTTCGGGAAACCGTATCTCTGTTGACGGGGTAAACAGCGCGTTCAATGGCGTGTCTGGCGAGTTGTTCAGCTTCAGCAACATCAGCGGTGGCAGCAGCATCATGTCTTTCGACTGGGCTTTCAGACTGCAAGACGACTCCCCGCTTGTGCTGGCGGTTTCGGTCAAGGCCGGGCCCAGCTGGGCATGGACATCGGATCTCAGTTTCGATGAGGAAACCCGCGTCATGTCGGGAACCCTGTCTTCGAGCGATGCAGGCATTCTGGTTGGACGGCGCAATACCCCTGCCATTTCCCATGTCACTTTCTTTGGCACAGAGTCTTCGCGCACAAGTGGCCAGGGAGAGTCACCGCCAGCCACGAACATGCCCGCAGTTCCGCTGCCGGCTGCAGCATGGCTGCTGCTGACAGCACTCGGTGGACTGGCGATTGTCGGTCGGCGGAAGGCAAAAGCCGTCTGACCGACACCATCCGCAACGCAATGCACCTTCGGGTCTTTCGCAATCGGGCGGATCAGAGCCGGTTATCCTGCTTGTCGTCGGCGCGACCGGCCTTGTACTTGCGCTGGCGGACTGGCACGCGGGACCGATCACCGGCAAGGCCCGGATCGCGCGTCACCTGTCGCGGATGCTGGGGGGCAGTATCGCCACCATCACGGCTGCGGTCGTCGTGAACCTGACATTCCTGCCGATGCTGGTCCTCTGGCTTGGACCTAGCGTGCTGATCAGCGCAATCATCTTCTGGTGGACGGCACGGCTAAAGCGCCGCACAGCACCCACGCATGCAATGCTGTAATCTTCTGCGCGCGGTGCCCCCCGGAGCGTCCTTGGGGCAACGCAAGTCTTTCGGCAAGCCGTTATCCCTCAAGCCGGACGATCTGCCTGTGCGTTCCGCCTTTTTCAGACGTTGCAGTTATCGTCACGTCATCGCCCTCAGCGCCGCGCACAAGCCATTCTGCAACGCGTTTTGTCGCGGTCCATTGCTGACCCCAGGGCGACCATGGGTAAAGCCGCTGATTACGGCCCGCCAGATGCCCCAGATCCGTGTGGGCTGCATTCATCACCACCTCGGCCCCTGCAACTTTCACGCTTACAGGTTTCGCGACTCCGTTTTCCAGCGCGACATCTGACAGGTTTGTTGGAAGATACCCGGTATTTGCCACCTCGGCGCGGAGTTTCCACAAATCAGGGGCCAGACGCTCGGCAGAGCTTGTGGTAATGCGCACACGCGGCGCGGCATCCGCATGGGCCAGATTGAACAAGGTGTTCTCGTGGCAGATCTTCTCCAGAAGATGCCCGGGCGGGTTACGATAGGACCAGATATTCACCATCCCGCCGATCTCGATCTCGCCCAGCTGCGGGTGATCGAACTTGCGCCAAGGTCGAAACCCTTTTTCACCGACATTCTCGACCACCCAGGCATGCACCTTCGCCTGAATTT
The DNA here is from genome assembly GCA_007128995.1 of Paracoccaceae bacterium. Lineage (GTDB taxonomy): Bacteria > Pseudomonadota > Alphaproteobacteria > Rhodobacterales > Rhodobacteraceae > Roseinatronobacter. The sequence goes on along the minus strand of SKWJ01000444.1, from coordinate 22,493 downwards.
CCGGCGTGCGCGGATAGAGGTTGTAATACCCGACCTTGTCCACGCCTGATGTACGCTCAAGATCCCAAAGCTCGGTCCCGAAGCTGATGATGCCCATTTCTTCATAGGTCCAGTCCATCAAGCCACCCCGCCTTGGCTTGGATTTGTCTGGTGTGAATTCCTCATAGATTGAAACGGTCGGATACCCCGTGATCTGTGTCCCGATCTCACCGATCTGCTTGTACAGATTGATGTCGTTGGCCCCCATGGCGCTGTCAGGCCGGGTCATCGAGGGCCGCAAGATGATGCCGCCATGCGTGTGATAGGCACACATTCCGCAAATATTGGGCCGTGCAAGGATCACATCGGCCATGCCCCGCGCTTCGGGCTCTGACAACGGGAAGAGGCCCGCGCCATATTCCTGCGGGGACCAGTTGGTCGGGAAGTTGCGGTTCATGTTTCCGTCAAATGGCTTCTCGATCGGTATATCGGCGCCATCATAATCCCGGATCCGGCCTTCAGGATACAGCCGGTAATACGCGCCATCATGCTCATGCGGTGCCCGCTGGACCATGATGTCGGGGTTGTCAGGGCTTTTCTTCCATTCTCCCAGAGGGTCGGGAACACGCATCCAGACCAGATAGCCGTCGCCATCGATATCTTCGGGTATCAGGCCCGAAACCCGGTCAGCACCGGGCATGTAGCGGCCATTCCCGCACCAATTGTAATAGGGGGGTTGCAGCGCCAGTTCGGCCCCATCAGGGTTGATACGCGGCAAGATATAGAACACCTGCTGATCCAGAAGGCGTGTGACCTGCGGATCACTGCCGTAATTCTCGAGCAGATACCACACAGCATACAGGGCTGTTGCAGATGTCGCGTGTTCCTCGGCATGGATTTGCGCATCGATATAGAAGCCGGGCTTTTCAAGGGCTGGGCCGGTATCGGGATTGGTGATCTCGATCAGCCAGACATCGCGGCCCTGAAAGGATTTTGCGACGGACGTCATCTTTGCAAGCTTCGGGAACGCCGCGACCAGCTTTTCCAGGTAGTCGGTCATCGTGGCATGATCGTGATAGGTGTCGAACGGGATCTCGACCTTTGGCATTTTCGGGAACCTTTGGGGAAAAAAAGTGCGGCAGCACGGCGCTGCCGCAAGAAGTCGGGAGCGAAACGGTCAGGCCCCGGAAGGCCTGACCAAGGGACAGGATCAGTTCAGCGTGGCTTCGAACAGATAGATCTTTTCATCCGGGCGCGCTGTCCAGTTGATCCGATTGCTCACACCATAGAAATCCGGCTGGAAATACAGGTGCAACCAGGGACCATCATCAAAGAACACCTGAAGCATCTCATTGATGATCTCCCGCTGCTCTGCCTCGTCGGTTGTGGCTGCGATATCGGCCCAACGCGAGAACCAGCGCTCATCGTCCCAATGTGTGTAGTTTGTCCCGGCCTCGACCGTCGCCAGATCCGTCATGTCATAGAGCGGCGACCACAGCGCCCCGCCAGAGCCAAGGAAATAAAGCGGTCCGGCATCGCGCTGACGGATCAGCGGGATAAACTGAGTGGACCAGTCCATCAGATCCAGTTCGACATCGATCCCGACATCTTCCAGCATCTGGGTGATGGCCTGCACCACGTTCACGTCATTCAGGTAGCGACCACGGCCCGCCTGGAAGCGGATTGAAAACCGCGTTCCGTCATCCGCCCGGGGCCAACCAGCTTCATCCAGCATGGCCTCGGCTCTGTCCGGATCGAACGGGTACGGTTCAATATCGGGGTGATCATTCGGCGGGTTGACCAATCCTGTAGCGCGGCGGCATTCGAATTGCAGAAGCTGGGCGCAAATGGTGGGAACATCCACAGCATATTGCAAGGCGCGACGCACCATCGGATCCTGAATCGCATCACCACCCGGAAGTTGCGACTGACGCTCTGACAGATTGAAGCCGACATAGATACGGCGCGTGCCCTGCACGATCTGCATCTCGGCCGTGCCGGAATTGTTCACGACATCGACCTGATCAGGAGAGACATTCTCGATGATGTCAACATTGCCCGCAATCAGTTCGGCGGTGCGTGTCGAAGCTTCAGGAATGATCCGCCAGACGATACGTTCGAAATTTGCGGGTTCACCGACCTTTTCCAGCACAACCTGCGACCCGACATCCCATTCGGCCAGACGGTATGGGCCAGACCCGACGGGGTTCGCTGCCAGATGGTCAAGCGAGTTGTTCTGATAGTAATCCAGGCAATGGATGAACACTTCGGCGATCAGACCGAAGGCGATCGGGTTGGGCTGACGGATATTGATCTGGACGCGGCGCTCATCCAGCGCCTCGGCACTTTCAAATCCGATTGAGGAGAATACGAAACCCGGGGTGTTGCCCGTAAAGGCATTGTCCGGATCAGCAACGCGATTGAAGCTGAAGGCTGCGCCTTCGGCGGTCAGCGGCTCGCCATCATGGCAGGTCAGGCCTTCGCGCAGGGTGTAGATATAGGCGGTTCCATCTTCCGAGATTTCAAGGCTCTCGGCCAGATCGGGTTCGTGATTGCCATCGCCGTCAATAGTGAACAATGTGCCGAAGATATGGCGCGCAATATTTGAATTCGGGCGCGACGAGATATTGCCCGGCTCGAATGTGTTGATATCCGCGCTGAGCCCGACAACGATCGTATCGTCGGCGGGTTGTTGTGCCAGGGCCGGCAGCCCCAGCACCAGGCTGGCGGAACTGGCCAGCAGCATGGTTCTCAATCGGGTCATAATGATCTCACTGTTGGTGGGTTGAGGGGGTCAGCCGCTTCGGCGCTAGCCCTGCGACTGTTGGCAAGGACACGCATCGCATTGCGCGCCCAAGAGGGGGACGGCCCGCTCCATGCTCCTGCCCTGCCAAACAGGCCAATGAGAGATGAGCGACCGGTCATTCCGGAAATTCGGCAATGCTTGCCGGGTCGAATTCTGCCAGCGCGCGCGTATGCCGAGCGATCAGTTGTGTTGCAATTTCGCGATCACCGCTTTCCAGCGCCTTCACGATGGGCGGGTGATTGCCGGCAATCTCTGCCAGATTGCGCTCACCGCGGTTGCGCAAGGCCATGATCTGGTGAATGCGCATATACAGGTTGTTCCACAGCGACAGCAACAATTCATGATCTGACAGCTGGATCAGGGTGCGGTGAAATGCTTCGTCCGCAGCGACAAGGGCCTCGTAATTGTCGTCATGAACCGCCTTTTCCATGGCCTCGCAGCATTCCCACAGCGGCGCGACCGAAACATTGCGATCCAGGATGCGTTGTGCCGCGCTTACTTCGAAAATCTCGCGCAGCCCATAGGTTTCCTCGACTTCTCTTGCACTGAGGGGCTTCACGCGCTTGCCTTTGTAGGCGATCGTTTCCACAAGCCCGTCATTCTCGAGGATCTGAATGGCTTCGCGGATCGGCGCCCGGGAGACGTTCATCTGCTCGGCAAGGGCCGTTTCGACAAGCACGGCACCGGGCTGTAGCCGGCCCGAAATAATCGCCGTGCGCAACCGCTCCGCAATCTGCATGCGCAAGGGCAGATTTTGAATCGGTGCGATGTCGCCAAGCTGCGTTCGGCGCAAACCCGCAGTCTGATCAGCCATGTAAAGCTCCTTGTTCTGTGTCCCACATTCCAGTCACTGCCGTACATATTGTCATTTCCAACAACATGCCGTCCTCTGGATCATATGGCGCGCAGACCAGATGCGGCAGGAGAAAAAATACCTGCGAACAGGAAAAAACGGGCAATTTGAGCTTTCCCGCCATCGATACGCCGCACAAATGCGTCGAGCGATTTACAAGAGAACCGATTTGCCGTCCGGGACACTATCATCGCACTGCCTTGAAACTGGTGATTGTTAGTTGTCGACAGTATGCAGCGTGTGCAATGCCGAGGCAGTTGTCAAGCATTTCTTGCTCATCGCCCCGGCATTCACCATCTGATCAGTCCTTCTCGCGCAGGCGCGGATCAAGGTAGTCGCGCAGCCAGTCACCAATGATGTTGAAAGCGAGCACCACAAACACAATCGCAAGGCCAGGGAACACCGCCAGCCACCAGCGATTGGACAAAAGGTGTTCCCGGCTCTCGGACAGCATACTGCCCCATGTCGGCACATTCGGTGGAACCCCAAGCCCAAGGAAAGACAGCGCCGCTTCGGACAGGATCACGCTGGCCACGTTGAAAGAGGCGATCACCGTCAAGGGGGCCATGATATTTGGCAGGATTGTCCGGAACATGATGGATATTGTACTGTCCCCCATCGCCCGCGCGGCCTCGACATATTCCTTCTCGCGCAGGCTCAGGGTTTCTGCCCGCACGATGCGCGCATAGGTTATCCATTGCCCGATGCCCAGCACCAGAATGATGTTCATCAGGCCGGGCCCCAGCACCACCAGAAACATGATGGCCAGCAAGATAAAGGGGAAGGCAAGTTGAATATCCCCCAGACGCATGATCACGTCATCAACCCAGCCGCCAAAATACCCGGAAACAAGCCCCGCGATCACCCCCAATGTGCCCCCCACCAGAATGGCGGCGAACCCGACCAGCAACGAGACGCGCGCGCCATATAGCAGACGCGAGAAGACATCGCGCCCCAGCGCATCAGACCCCAGAAGGAAGACCGTACCACGCGGGCCATCAGCGCCCGGCGGCAAAAGGCGCAACAGGATATTCTGACGGTTCGGATCAAACGGTGCGAGCGACGGGCCAAAGATTGCCACAAGGATCGCAATCACCAGAATGATCAGCCCGAACAGTGCCCAGCGACTGGCAACCATGCTGCGCCAGCCGCGCAGCACTTCCTTGCGCCATGTCGACGGTGTCGTTGCAGGGCCCTCGGCATCCAACAAGGCGCTGGCAGAGGAAGGAGTTTCATTTGGCATCGACTGGGGCTCCGTCACAGTTTCACACGCGGGTCAAGCCGCGCATAGATCAGGTCAACGATCAGGTTCAGCAGGATGAAGACAAGGGCCAGCACGATTACCGAGGCCTGCACCACGGGAATGTCGCGCTGATTGATCGCATTGAAAACCAGTCGGCCAATCCCCGGATATGAAAACACGGTCTCGACGACCACAACACCACCCAGCAGGAACCCGAATTCCAGACCGATCATGGTAATCACAGGAAGCCAGGCATTGCGCAGGGCGTGATGCACGATCACACGCGTTTCCGATATCCCCTTGGAACGCGCCGTGCGGACATAATCCTGCTGCAACACCTCCAGCATGGAAGAGCGAACAAGCCGCGCGTTGCGCGCCAACGTGTAGGACCCGACAGCGATGGCCGGCATGATCATGTAATGCAGCGATTGCGGCAGATTCGCCCATGCACGCGCAAAGTCACCTGCAAACAGCGGCACAAGAAACGGCACATGCCCCGAGATCGGGAACCAGCGAAGGTACAGCCCGAAGAACATGATCATCATGATGCCCATCCAGAAATTCGGGATGGACTGGCCAATCATGGCAAAAGTCATGATCCCGCCATCCACGGGCTTGCCACGATAGAGCGCCGAAACGATCCCCAGCGGGATCGAAATCAGCACCGCGAGGATCAGCGAAAACAGCGTCAGTTCAATTGTCGCCGGCAGCGCCGCAAGGACCACATCCATGGCCGGCTGACGGAAGGTCAGCGATCTGCCGAAATCCAGTCGCATCACGTCCCAGACATAGCTGAGATACTGAATATGCAGGGGCCTGTCGAACCCCAGAACCGCCCGCGCGCGCTCAATCTCTTCGGTGCTCGCGTTCTCTGACACGAAAAGATAGGTCGGATCTCCGCCGATCTGCAACGAAATGAAACTAATCAGGGTGACGCCAAGCAGCACGACAACGCTTTGCAGCAGGCGCCTGACAAGAAATGTCCACATGGGCGGGGCCTTTATTCTCTCATCGCTTTAGCGATGGCCTGATCTGACAGGGCGGCAAGCTGCCGCCCTTTCCGGATGGGTTCGGGCAGGCAGCATATGCGCCGCCTGCCCGCTCATGTCTCGTGCGCTCAGTCAAGCGTCGCGGTCCAGAGATAGACCCGCTCATCCTGGCGCGGCTCGAAGTTCAACCTTGAACTCATCGCGTAGAAATCCGGCTGTGAATAGAGGTGCAGCCACGGACCGTCCTCATAGAAGACACGCAGCATCTCGAGGCGTGTTTCTTCCCGTTCCGCCTCGGTTGCGGATGGATCGCGCAGCACGTCCCACCCGTCAAACCAGCGCGGGTCATCCCAGTGGGTGTAATTTGTACCGGCCTCGACTGAATTCAGGTCGTTCATGTCGATATACGGGCTCCAGATATTGCCTCCGGTCCCCAGAAAGTACATCGGCCCGGCGCGGCGTTCCCGGATCAGCGGGACATAGCCGCTGGCCCAGTCCAGGATCTGCAAGTCCACGTCGACACCGACATCCTGCAACATCTGGGTGATGGCCTGCACCACATTCACATCATTCAGATACCGGTCACGGCCCGCCTGAAACCGAATGGAAAACCGGTTCCCATCCGCGCCACGTTCCCATCCTGCCTCGTCCAGCAACTGCTCTGCCATGTCCGGGTCATAGGGGTAGGGTTCAAGATCGGGGTGGTTATGCGGTGGGTTTACCAGCCCGGTCGCGCGTTCACATTCAAAGTTTAGCAGCTGCGTGCAGATACTTGGAACATCGACAGCATATTGCAGTGCGCGGCGAACTGCCGGGTCCTGGATTGCATCACCGCCGGGCAACTGCGCAAATTCTTCACTCAGATTGAAGCCCACATAAATCCGCCGCAAACCCTGCGCGATATAGACACTGCTGTCGGCGGCGTTCTCGATCACGTCAATCTGGTCGGGCGGGACATTCGTCACCAGATCCACATTTCCGGCAAGCAGTTCTGCCGTGCGGGTAGAGGCCTCGGGAATGATGCGGAACACCAGCCGCTCGACAGGGGTGTCGCGCACGGCTTCCAGCACGACCTGCGACCCCCGGTCCCATTCTGTCAGCCGGTAACGACCAGAACCGACGGGGTTCATGCCCGCTTCATCAAGGCTCATGGCCTCATAGGCATCCTTGCAGTGGATCATCACTTCGGCAATCAAGCCCTGCGCAATCGGGTTGGGGGTGCGGATATTGATTTGCACGCGCAGGTCATCCAGCGCAACTGCGTCGATAAACTGCATGCCAGAGAACAGAAACCCCGGCACATTGCCGGTAAATCCGTTCTCGGGATCTTTGGCACGATTGAACGTATAGGCCACGTCCTCTGCCATCAGCGATTCACCATCGTGACAGGTCAGCCCTTCATGAAGGGTGTAGATATACCCTGTCCCGTCCTCTGTCACCTCAAGCGATTCGGCCAGATCCGGCGAGATGCTGCCATCGGGTTGCGTTGTCTGCAGCGTGGCAAAGATATGGCGCATGATATTGGAATTGCCGCGCTCGGACACCTGCGCGATATCGAAGGTCGTGATATCGGCGCTCAGCGCCGTGACAATGGTATTCTCGGGGGCCTGCGCTACAGCAAGACCCGGAAGGCCCAGCGCGGCTGTAGCCCAAAGCATGGCTCTCAGTCGTATCATAGATCTGTTCTCCTGTTGGTTGGGACACGCTTGCGCCCGTGCAAACCGGAATTGCGGGGCGCCGTATCAGGCAGGGTCGACGCGAGAAGGCACAGCGACACAGCAAGCGCCGCCTGTGCAACCGACCTGATCATTCGCAAGGGAAAGATGCGTTTCGCATGAAGCGATCCTTTTTTGTGGTCCTTTAGGGGGCTGGTCCTTGACAAGCATGGAGCTGTTGCCCAATCTGAAGTCATATTGTCGACTGTATACTAAGAAACCACGTCGACTGTCACCCCGTCAAGCACGCAATTCAGGAAATCTGCCCCATCGCCTTGTCTTCAGCCTCTCTGCCCCGGAATTCAGCGTTTCAAGACTGGCTGGTTGTCGGCACATCGCCGACATATGCTTTGCATGCCAGCACGCGCGATCGAAGGAACCACCCATGACCGCAATGCCGCCAAACAGCCCCAGCCGTCCCCTGTTGCAGGTGAAGGATCTGCAAACCACGTTTCAACTCAGCCCGCGCAACAGCCTGCGTGCCGTGGATGGCGTCAGTTTTGATGTCAATCGTGGCGAAACACTGGCGATCGTTGGGGAATCGGGATCGGGAAAATCGGTTACGGCCCTGTCGATCATGGGCCTTTTGCCCAAAGGGGTTGGCAGGGTGACAGGGGGCTCCATCCTGCATAACGGGCGTGAACTGACAGAACTGAGCGACCGACAGATGCGCGCGATACGCGGCAAGGAAATCGGCATGATCTTTCAGGAGCCGATGACCAGTCTTAACCCGGTGCATACTGTCGGCGCCCAGATCTGCGAAGTTCTGATCCAGCATGAGAAGCTGTCACAGACAAAGGCACGCGCCCGCGCGATCGAAATGCTGGAAATTGTCGGAATTCCCGAACCCAACAAGCGCGTCGACAATTACCCGCATCAGATGTCGGGGGGGATGCGACAGCGCGCCATGATTGCGATGGCGCTGTCATGCGAACCCAGCCTGCTGATCGCAGATGAACCGACCACCGCACTGGATGTGACGATTCAGGCACAGATGCTGGACCTTATCCAGGATTTGCAGAAAAGCATGGGGATGGCAGTGGTGTTCATCACGCATGATCTGGGCGTGGTGGCCGAAATTGCAGACCGGGTTGTCGTCATGTATTCGGCCCAGGTGGTCGAGACCGCGCCGGTCAACGCGATATTTGACACTCCGCGCATGCCCTATACGGCAGGGCTTCTGAATTCCATTCCGCGGCTCGGTGCCTCGATCCAGAAAGGCCGTTTGCAGGCGATCCCCGGTCAAGTGCCGTCCTTGGCGCGGCTGCCAAAGGGCTGCCGCTTTGGCCCGCGCTGCACCTATGCCCAGGAAAAATGCCGTGCGGCCACACCGGAACTTGTCAGCGCAAACAGCCCGGATCACATGATCCGCTGTGTCCGCTGGAATGAACTCAACCTCATGCCGGAGACTGCGTGACATGAAAGATGTTCTGCTTGAAGTAGAGAATCTTCGCAAATTCTTCCCCATCCGTGGCGGTGTGCTTCAACGCGTCGTCAACAACGTCAAGGCCGTGAATGATGTCAGCTTTGACGTTCGGAAAGGCGAAGTGGTGGGGCTGGTCGGAGAATCCGGCTCGGGCAAGACAACAGTCGGACGCACATTGTTGCGCCTTGAAGAAGCCACATCGGGCGCAGTTCGGTTTCATGGGCGCGACATCATGAGCGCCAGCGCCGCAGAAATGCGCAGCCTGCGCAAGCAGATGCAGATCGTGTTTCAGGACCCCTATGCAAGCCTCAACCCGCGCGAGAAGATCCGCGAAGTGCTGACCCATCCGCTGAAACTGCACAATATCGGCAACCGGTCTGAACGCGAAGAGCGCGCCGTCGCATTGCTGCGGAAAGTCGGGTTGAGCGAAGAGCATATGGATCGCTATCCACATGAATTTTCGGGCGGACAGCGTCAGCGCATCGGGATCGCCCGTGCCCTGGCCGTAGAGCCGGAATTCATTGTCGCGGATGAGCCTGTTTCTGCGCTCGATGTGTCGATTCAGGCGCAGGTCATCAACTTGCTTGAAGACCTGAAAGAAGAATTTGACCTGACGATGCTGTTCATCGCACATGATCTGGGTGTGATCGAACATATCTGCGACCGGGTCATCGTCATGTATCTGGGGCGCGTGATGGAGATCGCCCCCGCAGCCGCGCTTTATGGCCAGCCAAACCATCCTTACACCAAGGCGTTGCTGGCCGCTGTCCCGGTGGCCAACCCGCGCCAGCGCCGCCCCCGGACGCGGCTGAAGGGCGACATTCCAAGCCCGATCAACCCGCCGTCTGGTTGCGTCTTCCGGACCCGCTGCCCCTTGGCAAAGCCGGAATGCGCGCAGGTCGTCCCCGAATTGAAGAAAGTCGGGACAGAGCATTACAGTGCCTGTATCCTGACCACATGACCCCATAAACCTGCCCCGCGCATCGGGCTTCGGGCGCAGGGGCAGGCGGTAGGCCACATAGGCAGGAACACGCGCAGCACTGTTGATGCGCGCAGGCAGCGCGATATCTGTTCGTCTTTCTGGATAGGGGCAGGGCTATGGCGCGTCTTCTGATAATCGGGGCCAGTGGCGGGATTGGCTTTCAGGCAGTGAAACTTGCTCTGGACGACGGTCACGAGGTCTGCGCGCTTTCGCGCAGTGCAAGCAAGATCGCGCTTCAGCACCCGCAGTTAGAGAAAATCGATGGCGATGCAACAGACCCCGAAGCCCTGCGCCCGGCCCTGACAGGTGTGTCTGCGGTCATCCACGCCATCGGCATGGCACCCGGCCTGAAGCGTACCTTTTGCGATGTGACCCTGTTTTCAGCAAGCACCGCCGCGCTTGTTCAGGAAATGCAGCGCGCTCAGGTTGCGCGACTGGTCGCAGTGACAGGTTTTGGCGCAGGCGACAGCAAGAGTGCACAAAGCTGGCCCGAACGCCTTGTGCATCGTGCAGCCCTTGGCAAGGCCTATGAGGACAAGGACCGGCAGGAAGACCTGATCCGCAGCAGCGGTCTGGACTGGCTGATCGTGCGCCCGACGATCCTGACGAATGGCGCGGGTCGGGGGCAGTATCAGGTTCTGTTGCGCCCGAAAGACTGGCGCAATGGCCTGATCTCACGGCGCGATGTTGCCGCCTTCCTGCTGCAGGAAGCGATTGCGCCAAGCCTGCACCGTGAAACCCCGACCCTGACCTATTGACGCAAGCTCACGACGATCAGTCTGATCACCCCTCGGGCTGAGGCAGCGAAATGATTTAGCCCGCCGCGCATGCTGCCGCGCTCAGGCATCCGCGAAGGGCTCAAAGCCCTCCGTGCGTATTTTTCATCGGGTGGCGGACACTAGCTGCGACCAAAATGCTCCATGATGGCCGCAGCATATTTGATCCCCTTAATGTATTCCGCAATGCGGATATTCTCGTCCGGGGCGTGCAAGTTGCACCCGGGATTGGCAAAGCCGGTTAACACACAGGGGATCCAGACATGTTTCAGGATCGCCCCTTCGGCCGAGACACCATTGACGATGGGGGGTTCGCCATAGACCTCATGCGCTGCGGCGATGATGGATTGCGAAATATCTTCCTTGGCAGAAATCTTGTAGGGTTCTTCTGCGCGCTCGAAAGTCTTCACTTCGATGCTGTCAAACCCGAGCTGTGCCAGATGCGCCTTCAGCTTCCGGGCTGCGGCCTCGGGCTGCATATGCGGGATCAACCGGAAATCCATGCGCACACGGGCTTCCGACGGGACGATCGTCTTGCTGCCTGCGCCCGTATACCCTGCAATGATGCCCTGAATATTCGCCGTCGGCTCATAGGTGCGGGCGCGCAGCGCATCCACGCCATCGCGCCCCAGCACGAACTGATCGACCGCCAGATCGTGCCGCAACAGATCAAAATCGATCCGTGCCGCCTTGTCGGCCAGATAGCCCTCGTCTTCTTCATCCGGAATATAGATCCCCTCGGCCCAGTCTTCGATCAGAATGTTGCGGTCGCGGTCCATGATCGTGGAGAGTGCATGGATCAGGTCCCAGACCGGGTTGGGAACCAGCGGAAAGTTCAGCGAGTGGACATCCTTGCCCGGACCCCGCGCAATCAGTTCCACAAACAGGATGGATTTCAGACCAAGCGACACATCTGGCACATCCGGGCCAATTTCGACCGACCCGTCCAGACAGTGCATGCCATCGGCTTCCAGCAACGCCTTGTTGCGCGCGGCCCACTCGCCAAGGTTCGGACTGCCGATCTCCTCCTCCCCTTCGATGATGAATTTCAATCCCACCGGTACTTCGCCACGCACCTGAAGGAACGCTTTCGCAGCCTTGTTGAAGGCCAGGACGCCTGACTTGTTGTCTGTTGCCCCGCGCCCATAGAGGACCCCATCTACAACAGCCCCCGACCACGGCCCGCCATGCGTCCAGGCTTCAATGGGCTCGGGCGGCTGAACATCGTAATGCGAATAGCACAGCAACGTCTTGCGCGATTTCTCTGATGGAATATGCCCGATGATCACAGGTGGCCCGGCCTTGAGGGCGTGTTGCTGCGCCGGAAGACCGTCCGCGTGCATCATCTCGACCACCAAATCGGCACAGTCTTGCAAGCCGATATCCTGCGCCGAAACCGACGGCTGCTGCACGAAACGTTGCAGATCCCTGATGTATTCATCGGCATTTGCATCGATATGATCATAGATCTTCTGCATCTCGGGTGTGATGTCAGGCATGGATGTCACCTTTCAGGGACTGTGCGATATCCCAGGCATTCAGGCGTTGACCGCTGAATGCCGGATCGCGGGTTTTTGCAATATGCAGGAATGCAGGCGCAAGCAGGCCAGGGTCGACCCATTGCGCCTTCATGTCATCGGTATAATTGCGCTCTGACATCGGCGTGTGCATCGCCTTGCCAGGCGTAATGGTGCAGGACACAAGACCGGGTTCTTCCAGGGCGATGGATTTGGAAAACCCTTCCAGCGCATGCTTGGCGGCGCAATAGGCGGTTTCTTCGGCAAATCCCTTTATCCCGGACTGAGACGACACGAAGATCATCGCGCCGCCATGCCGCTGCATGGACGGCAATGCCGCACGCGCCAGCAGATAGCCCGCCTGAATGCCGACATCGAGTGTTGCGCGAAACATCCCGAATTCCAGGTCCGCCAGCGGTTCCGGGACAAGGATCGCGGCGTTATGGATCAGGGTATCGACACGCGGATCTGCGGCCAGCATCTGGTCAATAGCGGCCTGCGTGGCACTCGCATCCGACAGATCCACCGGCAGACACATCGCCCCGGTCTGCGCGCAAAGGGGTTTCAGCGCCGCTTCATCGCGGTCCAGCAGCACAAGGCGCGCGCCGGCATCGGCAAAAGCGCGCGCCAGCGCCGCCCCCAGACCCTGCGCCGCGCCTGTAATCACCACGCGATTGTCTGTGAGGGCAGACGCCATCACACGGCCTCCGAGAAATCCAGATCTTCCCATTTGCGGCTTTTGGTAGACGCGATGACCGCATCCAGCACCATCTGGTTGCGCAGGCCATCCACAAAGGTTGCACCGCGCTGCAAGTCACGGTTTTCAGCAATGGCACCGCACAGTTCCTGCAAGGCTGCGGTGACCGAAACATTCCAGATCCCCTTGTTCAGGCCGGGCAAGTCTGCATTCGGGTCCGGCACGGTAATTTCCGTGGCCGATTGTTCGCCCGCGCGCTGCAACCAGAGCCGTTCATCCGCGTTCGACAGGGTCAGTGTCGCCTTTGACCCGAAAACCTGCGTGTTATTGCCCATATTCGTGGCCGCAACACCTGACATGAACACTTGCGCGATTGCGCCAGACTGCATCTGCAATGTGAAATGCGTCATATCATCGGCTGTGGCGGTCCAGTTCTCGCCTGTTTTCGCGTCCACCCTGTCGGGAACCATGGTCAATGCCTGCCCGACGACGCTGGCGGGCTCTCCCAACCACCAGCGCAGCATGTCCACCTGATGCGAGCCATTGGCCCCCAGTCGCCCACCGCCCTGCGAGGCGTCGGACCACCAGTCGCCCTTGGGCCGACCTGCCGGATCAGACCAGCTTGCGCCGATATTGGCGATATTGACATGGCGGATCTCGCCAAGCTCACCTGCCGCAATCAATTCCGCCACGCGCACCCGGTTGGGGTTGAAGCGCAATTCATGGTCAACCATGTGCAAGCGCTTTGCCGTGCGCGCTGCCTGCAGCATTTCGCGGGCCTCGGTTGCATTCATTGCTGTCGGCTTTTCGCACAGAACCGCTGCACCAGAGCCCAGCGCCGCCAGCGCCATCGGTTTGTGCAGAACTGTCGGGGTGGCAATGCAGACCAGATCAAGATCATGGGCGCGCAGCATCGCCTGCCAGTCATCATAGACATTGGCAATCTTGTAGGGGGCTGCGGCGGCCTTGGCGCTTTCCAGCCGGCCCGAGGCCAGCGCCACCACCTCTGCGCCCGGGACATGGGCGAAAGCGGGAAGATACGCGTCGCGGGCAAAGCTTGCTCCGATAATGCCGACCTTGGTCATGACTGCTCCTTTTCAAGTTTTGCAGATCCGGTCAGACCTGCGAATTCTTCCAGCCAGACGGGCGCGCCCCGCGCTGACGACGCGATGCAGGCTTCCAGCATCGCCAATGAATGCAAATGGTCGCGCCCGGTGCATTCGGGTGCAGACACCCCGCGCACCGTATTCACAAAACCTGCAAGCAGGCCGGTGGCGTCAGAAATCCAGGGTTCGTGCGGCGGCAGCTGAACCGGTGCCAGCGCCCCCTCGGCCCGCCGCGCCATTTGCAGATCTCCGAACATGTCACGTTGCGCGACAACCCCTTCGGTGCAATCGGTGCGCCAGTCAAAATCCAGCCGATCCAGCCCGCCCTGCCATGTTCCCTGATAGGTCAGCCGCATCCCGTTGGTGAAATCAAACAGCGCTGCAACATTGGTGTCGCCTTTGTAGTGCGACCAGCTCGGGTTGAACGTATCGGCCATAACCCGCCGCGCATCGGTCCCGTAAACAAAGCGCATCAGATCAAAATGGTGCACGGATTGTTCCCACAGCATGGGATGGACCATTTCCAGCGGGTATTTGTTCAGATGCGGCTGCATCCCGTCGCGCCACCGTTCATAGAGGAAACGGCCAAATTCAGCATGTCCGACCCGCCCATCACGCAGCAGCGCCCGTTTGGCCTGCGTCACCGCCAGATAGCGGAAATTCAGCCCGACAATCAGCGCAATACCTGCATCCTCGGCCATGCGCACGAACTGCGCCGCCTCGCTCAGCGAGTCGGCAAGCGGCTTTTCCGCCAGAATGGCAACGCCAGCACGGCACGCGGCTTCTATCTGTGGGGCGCGTCCTGAAGGTGGCGTGCACAGCAGCACCGCATCCGGGCGAACGGCAAAAGCCTCGGCAAGGGTCGGCACGACTGGTATGTCGGGGAACTGCGCAGACACCGTCGCGCGCGCGGCCTCCGATGGATCGCAGAGTGCCGCCAGACGCAGATCGGGATTTGCAGAAATGACCTTCAGCCATGTTCGGGCGCGTGCGCCAAGCCCAATCACGACAATCGAGAGTGAAGGAGCGCTCATGTCGGAACCTCGGTCGGTCGCAATGCGTCAAGGGCCAAGATCACGGGTGTCCATTCAAACCCGTCCAGCGGCGAGGCGAGATTGCAAACCATCGCAGGGCGCGGCGGATGGGCAGGTGCATCCGATCTCGTCTGGACTGATGTTTCCGGGTAAAGCCGCGCGATGGCCTGCGCCAGTTCCAGATCGGACAGGACCATGCCGGACGTAAGATGCAGAAGCGGCGGCAGGGGACCGGCATGATCCAGCATCACCCCGATGGCGCGGGCAATGTCGGGCAGATATGTCCAGTCGCGCCGGGCGTCAGGAGATGCGACAACAATCTTTCGATCCTCGCGCGCCGCCGCAATCATGCGCGCCGCAAGGCTTGGTGTCGGGCGCGTCGGGCGCACGCCTTCATGCGGCCCGAACAGCGGGCCCAGCCGAAGGGTGATGGTCTCAAACCCCGGCTCGGCGGCACCAGAAAGCAGGATTTCGCCTGCGCGCTTGGCCGCGGAATAGGGGTCAGTGGCAGTTGCCGGGCTGTGTTCATCTGCCACTGCAGTGCCCTTTGCCACCCCGAACACCCCCGAGGAAGACAGGTAGACGAAACGGCGCGCACCATGCCCCCGTGCCCAGTCCAATGCGGCCAGCAACAGCGATATATTCGCACAAATATGCCCCGCCCGCGTCAGACCGAAGCGAGCAGGGTCTGCAGTGATGGCCGCAGCATGAATGACCACATCTGCCGAAAGCCCGTTCAATTCGGTCAGGACATCAGGAAGCGCACCCTCAATCAACTGCGCCGTGCCCAGCCGCGCCCGGACGCCATTGTCAAACGCCAGATCCGTGGCCAGAACGGCATGACCCGCGGCAAGTTGCGCTTCTGCCAGCGCAGAGCCGACAAACCCGCCGGCCCCGGTGATCAGAACGGTGCGTTTCATGCAATCACGCTCATGCAGGAACCTTGCCTGCGGCAAGATCGACAGCCTGCGCAATGGCGGCTTCATGCTCTGGCCCGGTCGCAACAAAGGGCGGACGCAAGCGCGCAAAACCGTCATCCCCATGCTGGCGCGCCACTGCGGCCTTGATCGCCGGGATCAGCGGCAGCCCTTCAAAAATCTTGCGCACCGCACTGACCTGCGCCAGCAGCGCGTCCTGTGCATCGCTTCCCAGCCCGTCGATCAGCCGACGGATTCCAGCCGGATTGACATTCGAGGACGCGCTGATGCAGCCCGCACCGCCCGCCGCAGCATTGTCAACGATCATCGACTCGCTGGCGGAATAGGTCGCAATCTCGGGGAACGCCGCGATGACATCACGCGCATATTCCCATTTGCCTGCACTGTCCTTCAAGCCGCGGATCGTGCCGGGATAGGCCTTCATCAACCGCTCGATAAGCGCATGGGTGATCGGCACGCCCGACATCTGCGGTATATGATACAGATAGACACCCAGATCCGACGCGCCCACGGCGTCGATCACATGGGCATAGGCTGCATAGACACCATCATCCGACACGCCCTTGTAATAGAAAGGCGGCAGCATCAGCACACCCCGGCAGCCCAGCCGGGTGGCGTGCGCACTCAATGCGATCGTGTCGGGCAATGCAGTGCAGCCCGTTCCGGGAATAAGCGACGATGCCGGAATCCCCGCATCGACAAGCGCTTCGAGCGCGGCCATGCGTTCGGACACTGACATCGAATTGGCCTCGCTGGTGGTTCCGAAAGGGGCCAGCCCATGCGCGCCCGCATCCAGGAGCGCCTTGGCATGCGCAACCAGTCTGTCAGTATCGACAGACAGATCTTCGGCAAAAGGTGTGATCGCAGGAACAAAGAGTTCGATCTTGTGGGACATCAGGTTGTAACCTCGTTTTCAGCAGATTTCCGGGCACTTGCCCCGATTGTTGGAAGCGCCAGCGTCAGCGGCTCGATGGTGCGAAACACGTCATCTTCCGTGACCCCGCCGCGCCACATCAGCACGGTAAAATGGCCCGGACGATCCAGAACAGTTGCCCCCAGATGCCAGACATCCGCATGATAGATGACCCCGGTCGTCCCGGGCACCAGAAAGCCAAGCGCCTGAGAAGGCAGCGGAAGGCCATTGTCATCTGACGGCATGACCAGCACAACATAGCGCGCGACATCCAGCGGCATGAAACACTGCGCCGCATGGGGGTGACGTTCCAGCCCGGTTACAGTCAGCGGCAGCGTCGAGGCGGGCACATGATTGACATGCAGGACAGGAACCGCACCCGGCGGCCGGGGCTGCAACGCCTCGCTGTAGAAGGCACGGCGTCCCGGTTGGTCGGGTGGCAGGATAAACGAGCCGTAAGGGGCGAAGGCCTGCGGGTCGGGCGGTCGCAGCAGGATCGGGCCACTGAATGTCATGCACCAGCCCCTGTCGCCGGGGGGGGCACCTCGGCGCGCCAGTGTTCTGCAAGGGCCGCACGACCACAGATCCAGACACCCGTCTGCGCCTGAACATGATCAAGAAACCGGACCAGACCGCTCAGCCTGCCCGGATGCCCGATCACCCGCGCATGCAGCCCGACCGACATCATCCGGGGCCATCGCGCACTCTCGGCCAGCAACATGTCAAAGCAATCGATCAGATGGTCAGAATACTCGCGGGCTGAAAACACATCCCCGGCCAGAAACTTCGCGTCATTGGTGGTCATGGAATAGGGCACGACCAGATGCGCCTTACCGTCAACTTCGGTCCAGTAGGGCAGATCGTCGTTATAGGCATCGCTGTCATACATGAAGCCCCCATGACGCACGATCAGACTGCGCGTCGCCTCGGAAGGGGCATATCGGCAGTAAAACCCTTTCGGTGCGCGCCCCAGAAGATCGGTGATCTCGGAATGCGCGCGCGCGATATGTTCTGCCTCGGTCTGCGCATCGAGATGATAATGCTCGATCCACCGCCAGCCATGGGCGCAGATATCCCAGTCCGTCTCTCGGATCGCGGCTGCAATCTGGGGTGTGCGCGCGAGCGCCTGAGAACTTGCGAATACAGTCAGCGGGACAGCACGGCGCTGGAACAGCTCATGTATCCGCCAGAACCCGACCCGACTGCCATATTCATACATGCTCTCGGCGGCAAGATCGCGCGCGCCGCGCGGAACCCGTGTTGCGCGCACCTCGATCAATGCAGATTCGCTGACACCGTCGCCGTCACCGATGCTGTATTCCGACCCCTCCTCTATGTTCAGGACAAAATTCAGCGCAAGCCGCGCACCGCCCGGCCAGCGCATATCTGGTGGGTTGGGGCCATATCCCGCCAGGTCGCGCGCGCGGCTCATGTCGCACCACCGGGGCAATGGACGGATCGCGGCCTGTCTTTTTCAGGCCAGCTGGTCACGGACGCCCTCCACCTTGCAGAAGAAGCAGCACCAGTCGCCAAGAGTGACATTGGGCAAGGCGCGCAACCCGAAGAACATGCCATCGGCAGGTGCTGTCAGTTCACCGACTGGATCGCCAAAGACATTGACGATCTGGGCGATGGGGTCACCCTTTTTCATCATCGTCAGGAAATCCACCCCTTCGACCGGCAGGAATATCCCCGAGGCAGGCGCAAGAAGCGCTTCCTGCACACCCTTGTAGGCCGGTTCCGGATAGGTCGGCGTGCCCGGAAGCATCTTGTAGTGGTAAAGGATGTTGAGGATTGATTTGCACAGCTCGTCGGCCACATAGCGGAACCGCTCGGGTGACGTGGCCGAACGGCCCCCAAGCTCGACCGTGATCCCGACCTTGCCTGCACCATTCAACATTGCCATCGGGCTGCCTGCTTTCGAGAAGTTGGACATGATGCATCCCCAACCTGCCCCCATGGCGCGCGCAAGCTCGACCGACTCGGGCCGCTCATCGACAAAAATGGCCTTGTCGAGGAAGGAATGCGCACCGCCCGAATGGATCGAAATCTCCATATCGGCCACATCTTTCATCGCGTGCCAGTGCAGATCGGCCAGCCGCTCGGTGAAATAGCCGTTCGCCTTGCCCGGATAGATGCGATTCATGTCATAGCTGAATGTATCCAGCGGGTTCCCGCGTTCAGCGGCCGAAAAGGCCAGCGGATTGACGACAGGGATCATCACGACTGCACCTGTCAGCTGTGCCGGATCGATCTGGCGCATTGCAAGCTGGATCGCGCGGGGGCCTTCGGGTTCATCCCCATGGATAGCCCCATTCACCCAGAAAACAGGGCCGGGTTTCGCACCATGGATGATCACGACCGGGATCTCGACCTTGACACCACCGGCCAGATCGCCAGCCTCGATCGCGCCGCGCGCGATCTCGCCCGGTGCGGCGGTCGCGGTTCCTACAGTCAGCGGAGTGTTTGCTGTCGTGCTCATACGGCTTCGGCTCCGGATTTGTTGTAGGCGTCCAGTTGCTCGGGCGTGTAGACCTGCATGAACTCGATCTCGATACCACCGGCATCATTGTCGAGGAAAGCCACCCAGCCTTCGGGATGCGCGTGCGACCCATAGACATTGCACGCCTTGCAGATGCGCAACTCGGCCCCTTGCGCCTTGGCATGGTCAAGGGCGGCGTCGATATTGTCGACCTCATAGCAGATATGGTGCAGGCCCTCTGCGCCACGCTCCTTGATCCATGACGCAAAGCGCCCCTCGGGATCGGTCGATTCACAAAGCTGGTATTCAATGCCGCCCAGATTGAACAACGCCACCTTGTTGCCCGATTTCGGGAAATGGACGATTTCGGTTTCCTCGGGCACATGCAGGAAACGCGAATAGGCTTCCAGTGCAGCTTTAGCATCGCGCACCGCAAAGGCCATATGCTTGATACCTATCACATTCGGGTTGTCGGATTTGACACTCATGGCTTGGTTCCTTTTGCAGATGGGGCGTTACTGGGCAGGCTGGTGGCGTTCGGCGCGGATCGTCGCGACAACTTTTGCCATCCGCTTCATCGCTTCCTCGATACGCGGGACAGGCTGGGTCATGGACATGCGCACGAAATCATCGGTGTGATCGCCATAGATCGTTCCGGGATAGATCATCACCTGCCCTTCAGCCAGCAGGCGCTGACAGAACTCGGACGCCGTTATCCCAAGCTTGAGGCTGGAGACATCGGCATAGACATAGAAAGACCCCTGCGGTTCTGCATAGGCCATTCCGATCGCATCCAGCCCCGCCATGATCACCCGGCGACGGCTGGCATATTCCTGTCGCATCTCCTCGACGCAGTCTTGCGGGCCGGTCAGTGCGGCAAGTGCGGCATGCTGGCTGACCGCCGCTGTCGAGATGGCAAAGGCATGGTTGATCTCGGTCATCGGGACCATCAGCTCTTTCGGGCCGGCAATCCAGCCCAGCCGCCAGCCTGTCATTGCATAGGCTTTCGAGACACCGCTGAGCGTGATTGTCCGTTCTTTCATTCCCGGCAAGGCGGCAACGGGTTGGATCTTCTGATTGCCGAAGACAATGCGGGCATAGATCTCGTCTGATATGACAATCAGATCATGTTTCGCGGCCAGTTCGGCAATCTTGCGCACTTCATCCGGGGGCGTAACAGTCCCAGTGGGGTTGTTGGGATTGATCAGAACGAGGATGCGCGACTTGTCGGTGATATGCGGCGCGATCATCTCGGCGGTCAGAGTGAAATTCGTCTCCATCCCCATCGGGATCTTGACGACCTTGGCATCTGACAGTTCTGCCGCCTGCTGATAGGGGTTGTAACCGGGACAGGGCACGATGATCTCATCGCCCGGGTCCAGCAAGGTCAGCGCGATGATGAACATCGCCTGCTGCCCACCGGGGGTGACGATGATCTCGTCCTCGGCATAATCGGCGCCACCCTCGGCGCGGATACTGTCGGCGATGGCGCGGCGCAACTCGACTATGCCCATGGGATGGGTGTAATGCGTGGCCCCTTTCGCAAGTGCCTCTTGCGCAGCGCGCACCACATGCGCGGGGGTGTCCAGATCAGGATCACCGCGCCCCAGCTTGATGACGTCGTCCAGCCCGTTGGCGATATCAAGCATCTTGGTAATGAGATGTGCATCCGCAAGTTTCACGCGGCTGGCAAGGCGATGGGTTTTTGATGTCATGTCATCAACTCCGTCATTCGAGATCAGGCGATTGCGTACAAAGCGCCGTATTTGTTGGTGAGGTAACGTAGATAGGGCTCGGCATCGAGCGTGCGCCCGGTCGCCCGAAGCAGCAGCTCGTCACGCGTATACCGCCTGCCGTGCTGGCAGACCTTGTCTGTCAGCCAGTCGCGCAGCGGCGCATAATCGGCGGCCCCCAAAGCGCGCGCAATATCAGGAGATTCGGTGCTGGCAGTCTCAAAAAGCTGCGCTGCCATGATATTGCCGATAGTGTAGTTGCAGAATGTCCCGATCTGGCCGGACGACCAATGCACATCCTGCAAAACGCCCTGCGCGTCATCCGGCACATCCACACCGAGCATCGATTTCATCCCCGCATTCCACGCATCCGGAAGTTCGGCGACATTCAGCGTCCCCTCAACCATGCGGCTTTCCAGATCGACCCGCAGCATGACATGGAAATCATAGGTCAATTCATCAGCCTCGACCCTGATCGGGCTGGGGCGGGCGCGATTCACAGCCGCATGAAATTCTTCAGCGCTGACATCGGCCAGTTGTTCCGGGAAATGGTCGCGCAATGTGCCGAAATGATTGCCCCAGAAGGCGCTTGAGCGTCCGACGTGATTCTCCCACAGGCGCGATTGCGATTCATGGGCACCAAAGCTGACCCCGCCCACCGCATAGAGGCCAACCATATCGGTCGCCAGAGGCGTGCGCGTATAGTCAGGGTGCACATTCTGCTCGTAAAGCGCATGACCGGCTTCGTGCAAGGCGCCGAACAGCGCCATGGGCATGTAGGTTCTGCTCACGCGCGTTGTGATGCGCACATCATTGCGCGTAAAGCTGATCTCGAACGGATGCACTGTCAGGTCAAGCCGCCCCCGCGACGTATCATAGCCAATGGCCTCGGCCATTTTCAGTGCAAAGTGCATCTGCTGGTCTTCGGGAAATTCGCGATACAGAAAGTCCGAGCGCGGTTGCTCTTTCGAGGCGATCGCCTCTACCAATGGCTGCATCCCCGCGCGCAACTCTGCAAACAGCTTGCGCAACTGGGCCGTCGTTGTCCCCGGCTCAAAGCGATACATGAGCGCATCATAGGGGTGCTCTTCAAAACCGATCGCATGGGCCATCTCGCGATTGATCGCCACCATCTCTGTCAGCGCGGGCGCAAAGCTTGCGAAATCGGCATTTGCGCGCGCTTCGGCCCAGACCCTGTGCGACGTCGAGCCGAGTTCGGTCTTGCGGCGCAACAATGCTGCGGGAATACGCTCGTGATAGCTGATCGCTTCGCGGACCTGCGCCACGACCGCGCGCTCCACGCT
>SKWJ01000136.1 GCA_007128995.1 Paracoccaceae bacterium | reverse complement strand
TGGACGCGCAATCTCTGCCAGCATGTCATCTGCCCCCGCCGGCAAGGGCTGCTCAACCATCTGAACACCAAGGCGCAGCAGATGGGGCGCAAGTTCAGCGTAGACTGCAGCTGTCCAGCCTTCATTGGCATCGATAATGATCGGGACGTCCGGGGCACCGC
The DNA here is from genome assembly GCA_007128995.1 of Paracoccaceae bacterium. Classification (GTDB taxonomy): domain Bacteria; phylum Pseudomonadota; class Alphaproteobacteria; order Rhodobacterales; family Rhodobacteraceae; genus Roseinatronobacter. The sequence continues at coordinate 2,386 of SKWJ01000136.1, read as the reverse complement.
GGCGCACGGCTTCAAGCCGTGGCATATCATCCGGTGTCCCAAGCTTGATTTTCAGAAGCGGGCGCGCGGCATGCTTGCGAGCGGCCTGCTCCATACGCTCTGGGGTATCGAGCGATAGCGTAAATGCCGTCACCAGAGGCTCTGGTCTGCTTAGGCCTGCTAAGGCCCAAACAGGCCGCCCTGCTTGCTTGGCCTCCCAGTCCCAGAGAGCACAGTCCACTGCGTTGCGCGCTGCTCCTGCAGGCAACGCCGCTTGCAGGCTGACCCGGTCAATACTGCCGTCCAGCCCCTCGATCTGCGTACGTACCGACGCAAGACTTTCTCCATATCGGGCATAAGGAACGCATTCCCCCCAACCATGCAGCCCCTGCCGCGTGAGCGTCACAGTCAGCACATCCGCGTGGCTGCGCGAACCGCGGGCGATGGTGAAAATTTCTGCTAATGCGAATCGATCATTCGCCACATGCAACATGACGCTGCCCTTTCATGCAAAAAAACGGCTTAGGCCTGCCAGAGTTTTCATCCGGCCGGGAGCCGCACGCTGAGAACGATCAGACTGTGGCCAAAGCGTCAACCAGACGCCCTGCGCCATGGCGGAACGGATCGACTGTCGGCAACCCCATCCGGGCTTCCACCTCAGCGCAATAATCACGCGCCTGCTGCTCAGACATCGCCGCAGTATTTATCGAGATGCCGATCACTGCGCATGCCGGGTTGGCAAGCTGTGCAAGTGGCAATGCGGTATCACGCAATTGCTCGAGCGAGGGGAGCGCATAACCCGGCAGCCCACGCATATGATCACGTGTAGGCTCATGACTGAGGATCAATGCATCTGGCTGACCGCCGTGAATGAGCGCCAGTGTTACACCAGAATATGACACATGAAACAGACTCCCCTGCCCCTCGATCAGATCCCAGTGATCCGGCTCATTATCCGGTGTCAGCCATTCGATTGACCCGGCCATGAAATCCGCGATCACAGCGTCAAGCGGCACACCGTCGCCCGTAATCAGAATGCCGGTCTGCCCTGTGGCGCGAAATGTCGCCTTCATTCCCCGCGCGACCATCTCGCGTTCCATGCAAAGCGACGTGTACATCTTGCCGACCGAGCAATCTGTTCCGACCGCAAGGCAACGCTTTCCGCTGCGCTTTTCGCCATTTGCGATGGGGTATTTCACTGCCGGGACACGCACATCGTGCAGCTTTCGTCCTGTGGCTTCTGCAACGGCTTTCAGGTCAGGTTCGTCGCGCAACAGGTTGTGAAGCCCCGATGCAAGATCGAACCCTTCTTCCAAGGCAGCGATCAATTCTTTCTTCCAAGCCTGAGAAATAACGCCGCCCCGGTTTGCTACCCCGATGACCAGGGTTTTTGCGCCAGCGGCCTGTGCCTCTGTCAGCGACATATCCAGCAGTTTCATGTCGGCGCGGCACCCCTCCATCCGAAACTGCCCAATGGCAAAATCTGGTCTCCAGTCCTTGATCCCTTGGGCCACTTTCGCAGCCAGTGGGTCAGGCGCATCGCCAAGGAACAAAAGATAGGGTGTCTCGATCATATCAGTCTCCGACTTTGAACAGGAGGTTTTCGGCAGTCTTCACGAAAAGTCGAACAATGTCTTTGTGATTTTTCAGCTTCTCACCCAACGCATTCGCAGATCCTTCGCTGATGTGGCGATGATGCGATGAATCTGTGCACGACTTCACCAGATTCTCCGGAGAAACCTGCGCGATTTTGCAGGTGCAGAAATCACCTTGCAGCGAGTTACGCAAGAATATAACAAAAGCGACGATCACTTCGCAACTTCCTGAACACAAGGTGCCAAATGAGCTTTCGAATACAGCCTTCACCCGTTGCCCGCCCCAATCGTTGTCAACTCTTCGGTCCGGGCTCTCGTGTCGCATTGTTCGAGAAAATGGCCGCCTCGAATGCAGATGTTATCAACCTTGACCTCGAAGACTCGGTTGCGCCCTCGGACAAGGAAGCAGCACGCGCCAATGTCATCGCCGCCACGCATGAGGTCAACTGGGGCCGAAAAACCCTCTCCGTGCGAATCAATGGCCTTGATACGCCTTTCTGGTATCGCGATGTCGTCGAGCTGCTGGAGAATGCCAGTGATCGGCTTGACCAGATCATGATCCCGAAAGTCGGCTGCGCCGCCGATGTTTATGCGGTCGATGCATTGGTCTCGAGCATTGAGGCCGCAAAGGGCCGCCAGAAACGGATCAGCTTCGAGGTCATCATCGAATCGGCTGCGGGGATCTCTCATGTCGAGGAAATCGCCGCCGCCTCGCCGCGTTTGCAGTCGATGAGCCTGGGCGCCGCCGATTTCGCCGCCTCGATGGGCATGGCGACCACCGGCATCGGTGGTACGCAGGAAAACTACTACAT
>SKWJ01000331.1 GCA_007128995.1 Paracoccaceae bacterium | reverse complement strand
GTTCTTTCACCGCCAGGTCGCGCGAGCACCAGATTTCGACCCAGTTTTGCGCAAACACAGCGTTGGTGTTTGCCCAAACCAACGGTAGTCGCTATCCACACTTGAGTCAGTCTGTCCTTGAGTACGCGTATCGTTATTCAGAATTTCAGTCTGCCGGGTTTTTTATCATGACATATTCGACCACTCGTACTGCTATCAGGCTGGCGCGCTGCAAGATGTGCGGCCATCGCAATCGCTATGGCAAATCAAGATGCACACATTGCGGTGCGTATCTGCCCGCGTGGAATCACCCACTCTCTCTGGTCGTTGCCATTGCCAGCATAGGTGCGGTTTTGGCATTCATCTAGTGCAGGAAACCTCCTCAGGTATTCGGCCTTTGTAAAAGTCAAAGGCAGGCCGTGTGGCCTGCCTTTGGCTTGCCCCGGCGTGTCCCCGGTCAGTTCGCGCTGCTTTCGTTCAGGAACCCCAACACGTCAATACGGTCCTGCTCATTCCGCAGCCCACGAAATGCCATCTGGTTGCCTGGGATATAGCTGTCGGGATTATCCAACCAGGCAAGCAGCGCATCAACTGTCCAGACACCACCATGTTCGGACAATGCGCGCGAATAACGCCACCCGTCAACTGATCCGATCTCGCGCCCGATGACGCCCACCAGATGCGGTCCACCGCGATTCTGTTCGGCATCATGCACGTGACAGGCCCGGCATTGCCGCCAGACACTCTCACCATTGGCCAGATCAGCCGACGCGAGCAAGGCAACGGCATCATCCGCGCCTGCCTCAGGGGCGGCAGCCTCCGCAGTTACCGTGTCTTCGGCGGCGTCTTCTACAGTGCTTTCCTCAGCGACATCCTCTTGCGCCTCGGCTTCGGCAATCTCTGGTTCTGCCTCTTCCACCGTTGTTTCGGGTGCCGCCGGTTCAACTGGCGCTTCCTCGGCTGCCTCGGCTTCCGCGACCTGCGACTCTGTTTCCTCAGCCGGGGCCTCGCCTTCGGTCGCAGCCTCGGCTTCCTCTGGTTCGGTCGTCGCGGGCTCTGCCGTATCCGCTTCGGCGATCTGCGGCTCGGCCTCCTCTGCAACCTCCTCAGCTTCAGCAGTCTCGACGGGCGGCTCTTCAACTGGGTCAGCCTCTGCGAGCTGGGTTTCAGCAGCCCGCGCTGCGGCCGCCTCTGACGCAAGATCGCGCGGAACGCGGTAGACGGACGGCACCGACGCGCGTGGTGCTTCCGCCTCAATCGGTTCGGCACGCGCATTCTGCATCGCCATGACCGCGCGACTGCGGCTGCCGAACGCATCAATCAGAACGATCAAGAACAACAGGACCGTTCCACCCGTGACCAGCATGCGCACGCCACGATCAGTTGGCACCAAGTTCCGAAGATTTTTCAACCAAGCCTCCATTGGGGCCTCCCAAAACGGTGTTTATATTCGTTTGTATTCTGCAAGTTCCAGCCGACGATATAGCCTTGGTCTGGGTTTTTCCATATGTGGATGCACCTCCATATCCAGAATACCAAGAGCATGCGCAAGTTTAAGCCTGCAACGGAATAGATTACGCATGTTTCACATTTGCGAAAACCGTCGCGCCTGCGCCAACAGCGCAGCCAGGACCGGGGTATGCGGTTCTCGCCACGGGGCAATCAGTCCGACCTGCTTGGCCCCACCATCCCCTTCCAAAGCGACAGCACAAAGGCCCGGAACCGCGCCGAAAAGGTCCGCAGTATGAGCATTGACCACACTCACCCAAGGCCCTGCCTGCACATGGGCCACCAATGTCACGACAGAATTCGATTGCAGCTGAGGCGCAATCGGGACCCCCGCGCGCGCAAGTTCGGCATTGATGATCCGTCGATTCTGCATATCCGGCGTCAACAGACATAGCGGCAGACTGGCAAGCTCTGCCCAAGACAGCGAGGCGCGCGATGCAAACGGATGGTCGTCACGTATCAACAGCAGATACCGTTCGACATAGAGCGGTTCGGACACCACGCGACCCAAGGGTTCGTTGTCCAGATATGTCACCCCGGCATCTATCTGAAGATTGTCAATCTGATGCAGAATATCACCTGAAGAGCGCGAAAGGATTTCGATCTGGACGTTGGGGTGGCTCCGAAGATACGGACCAGTGAGCTTTGCAATCATTGGCAGGGCTGTCGGCACGACGCCAATGCGCAGATTACCCGAAAGCCCATGACGCGCCGCGCGCATCTCTTCGCGCAGGGTGCGTGCGTCGCCGACGATCCGGCGCGCCCAGTCAAGCACGCGCGCGCCCTCCGGCGTCAGCCCCTCGAAGCGGGACCCGCGCCAGACAAGCTGTACGCCCAATTCTCCTTCCAACTGCTTGATCGCGGCCGAAAGCGATGGCTGCGTTACGCCGCATTGTTCCGCCGCGCGCCCAAAGTGGCGTTCGGTGGCAAGGGCAATGAACATTTCAAGGCGATCCAGCATGGCTTTCCATTTCTGCACCTCAATTAGTCCAAGCTGCAAGCGCGTATTCTTTTGCTCCCCTCTTGTTGCAAGCGGGGCCGTGCCTTACATGCTCCGCCATG
>SKWJ01000095.1 GCA_007128995.1 Paracoccaceae bacterium | reverse complement strand
GGAATCGGGGGTCGGGCAAGGCGTGCTCGGGCGCATGCCGACTGCCACCAGCACCCTGCCCCGCGCGCGCCAGCAGGAAGCGCTTGACGACCCTGTCCTCCATCGAATGGAAACTCACAACCGCCAGTTTACCGCCCGGCTTCAACGCACGTTCTGCCGCCTCAAGACCTGCGACAAGTGACTCAAACTCGGCATTCACAGCAATGCGCAAGGCCTGAAAACTGCGCGTGGCCGGATGGCTTTGGCCTGGTTTGGGACGGGGCAGACAGGCCGCAACAATCTCTGCCAGTTGCAATGTCGTCTCGACAGGTGTTTGCGCCCGAACCCGCACGATCGCCCGGGCAATGCGGCGCGCGGCGCGTTCTTCCCCATAATGGAACAGGATATCGGCAAGTTCTGACTCTGAGGCTGAGTTCACCAGATCCCGCGCAGATGGCCCTGATTGCGACATCCGCATGTCAAGCGGACCATCCTTCGCAAACGAGAAGCCCCTATCAGCCAAATCAAGCTGCATGGAAGACACACCAAGATCGAGAACAACCCCATCGACAGGTCCGCCTGCATGCTGGTCAAGCGCGGCAAAATTGCCGGCAACAAGACGGACCCTGTCTCCGAACTCTTGTGCCCAGTCTGCGGCTATTTCCAGTGCCAGCGGGTCCTGGTCAATGCCGATTACCGTTTGCGCGCCCGCCCTGAGCAAGCCACGCGCATATCCGCCTGCGCCCAAGGTGCCATCCAGCCAAACCCCTGTAATGGGCGCGAGATGGTGCAGGATCGGTCGCAGCAGCACCGGTATATGCCGGGGGTCTTCAACACCCTGCATCAGACGTCTCGCAGAGAGAGGCGGCTTGTTTCGGGCAACAGGATGCGCGGATCGTAATCGGCCCCCTTGTCATCATCCAGCGCATCGTCATCCACGCCATAGACCGACTCATAGGTTTCGTTTTTCCAGATCTGAAAATGGTCATTCAGACCCACGAAACGCGCCTTCTCATCTGCCAGCAGCGCAAGTTTGTCACGCAAATTCTGTGGCAGGATGATGCGCCCATCCTCATCTATCTGCGCTTCTATCGAATTGGCGTGATAGGTCAGTTCCATCTCTTTGCGCTCCCGAGTACCGGGTTGCATCTGATCAATCCTGTCCTCGATCTGTTCCATCGCGGTGATCGTGAAACAATCAAGACGTTTCTGGTATTTCAGCCCTGATACGATGATGAAATTCGGGCGCAGGCCCTCTGTCCAGTCCGGGTCACCCTTCTCGATCACGCGCCGGAACGAAGCCGGAACCGAAACACGGCCCTTGCCATCCACCTTCTGGTGGTAAGTGCTTCTGAACCTGCGTGCCACGGCGCGGCGGTCCCTTATCTGCGTGCCCGAGATATTCGGAGCACAGAATCGAAACGACGGACCAGGCTGCTGCTCTTGCCTGATCCGCCGACTGTCCCATCACTGGGGCCCGGTTGGCGCTCGCTCCTCTTGGGGTAGGAGGGGTGCTGCTCGCGAGCGCGCCGGATCTATTTTTCTACCAAGATGAATCGGGTGCCTGTATGAAACTCTTGCCTCGGTGGGGTCTTGTTGCCCCTTGCTGCCCGCTTATCTTGCCTAATGGGATGACATGGAACTTTATGGTCATCAAGGAAAAAGATGCGCTGCAGAAGGGACGAAGATGGCTGGGATTGCGTGGCCCCCCCTAAATGTGGAGCCAGACATGCCACGTTTTATCTATATATGGTGAGAACATTCTAGAAACTGGGCAAGATAAGCCAAGCTCATCGCTCCAGCCGCGCTTCAGATTCCGCGATTGACTGAAGAGATATTTTTCTGCGGGTTTGATGGCACTGTTGCGATCCCGCAACGATCGGCGCACCCTTCGGTGCCAGAATCCGACTGAATCGCGATGCTTCAAGGTTTTTCACAGCCGAATCACGCACCAGTGATTCGGCGCAGCCTGAACTGATCGAAAAAATCGCATCCAGTCACGCGCACAGGCTCTGCCGATCATAATGTTCCATGAGATTCCATTAGGAACAGCCGGACTGGATCAGAGCACCTCGATCAGCCGCGCCGCCATCCGCTCATAGGCTTTGGCAACAGGACTGTCAGTTGCGGCGACAGGGATACCGCCATCCCCCGCAAGGCGCACCTCCACACTGAGAGGCAGCTCTCCCAGAAAGGCCAAACCCTGCTTTTTTGCCTCGGTTCTGACGCCACCCTCTCCAAAAATATGCTCTTCATGGCCACATTTGGGACAGATGAAGGTCGACATGTTCTCGATTAGCCCCAGGATCGGGGTCTTCAGTGTCTGAAATGCCCGCAATGCCTTGCGCGCGTCCAGAAGCGCCACATCCTGCGGGGTCGAGACGACAATCGCACCGCGGACATTAAATTTGGTGCATAGGGTAAGCTGGATATCCCCTGTTCCGGGCGGCATATCGACGATCAGCACATCCAGATTGCCCCATTGCACCTGCGTCAGAAGTTGCTGCAAGGCCCCCATCAGCATCGGGCCACGCCAGATCACCGCCTCGTCCTCGGGCAGCATGAAGCCGATCGACATCAG
>SKWJ01000152.1 GCA_007128995.1 Paracoccaceae bacterium | reverse complement strand
TGTTTCTGATCGTGGTACAAGGTCTACTGATATATGGCGTGATGCCAGTGCCGTCGGTTTTGCTGGCAACGGTTGCTTCGGTTCTTGCTGCAATGGGGTTGGGCTTGATGCTTCGTGTAACACTGGTCCCGTCAGAAAAACGCCCCAAAGGCCAGCAACATGAAACAGTCACACCAGAATCTTGATTTTGGCATTCAAGGCACGCGAGTAAAGACAGGCGAAGTCATTAGAGGTGCCCCATATAGCATGTGGATATGTCTAACTTATTCTATCAGTGCACTTTGTGTTCGGCATAAGTCAAATCCTGTCCCCGCAACCAAACTTTCCTGTGCGATATCAAACACATAGGCCGCCCACTGGGCGGCTTTTGCGCGTCGCGTCGTGTCGCGAGCCTGTCCCGAACACTCCCCAAGGATTCCAAAGGCTTACGAAGATCCCAGATTCCTCCGTGCAACGCGGATGCGACACGGAATGGCGCCGCTGTTCCGCACATGTTCCGGCTCACAATCCCTTGGACGACCAGATGCGGACGACCGAGATGCGGTCGGTCGCCCCTGCGATCTGCCTGCTGAGGTCCGCGAGCGCGGCTGCCCGAGGGCGCGGCCTGGTAGGTGTCGCGCAGCACGCGGCCCATCGTGTCCCCGACCCAAAGCGTTTGTGATCTACTGACGAGACGAACCGCAGCGCCACGATGCGGATGTTCAAGGTCGATGGTGTGACGCCCGTATCGGTCATATAAGCTGATAGGCGCGCAGGGCCGAGACTGTGCAGAATTTTGCGCCCTGGCGTGGTAACCCCCTGATGAGGAGAGAGGTGGCTCCGGAAATCTGAACAGCCGAGACAAGTGGAATTCATGCCCCCTATACGGATCGCGCCCAGGAGGAACCACGCCAGGGGGCACGGCGCGGACCCTTTGAGCAACTTCCTGCCTTTGTGAACACATCAAGACGCGACCATCAGGCCATATCACCGTACGGCATGGAGAAGTTGGTTCATCTCGCGTGGCCCCATTTCTCCCGCCGGTCCACTTTCTATCAGTTGGCCGTCCCGGAACAGCAAGAAGCGGTCACATGCCCGGATCGACGACAGGTGATGCGATACAACGATACTGATGCCGTTGCTGCGTCGCCGGTCAAGAACCTCGAGCGCGTGCGCTTCAGAGACGAGATCCATTGCGTTTGTAGCCTCGTCGAGAATGAGTATGTCAGGCTGGCGCAGCACGGCACGGGCCAGCGCAATTCGCTGGCGCTGACCTGCAGAAAGCTCCAGCCCGCGATTGCCAACTCTGGTATCGTAACCTTGCGGCAGTTCTCGAATGAAGTCATCCGCACCAGCCTCTACTGAAGCTTTGACGGCGTTTCCAAAATTGGCCTGTGGCGTGCCGTAAAGTATATTCTCGATCACCGTCCCATCAAACAATTCAAGCTCTGGACTGGCCACGGATATCCGCGGCATCCACGCCGCCGGCGCAATTGCCGAGAGTGGGGTAGACCCGATCAGAATGCTCCCTGAGTCAGGTTTAATCAGGCCACAGAGAAGATTGACGGCCGTGGACTTGCCCGACCCGGAGCGTCCGATGATCGCGACAACTTCACCCCACTGCAATTCGAAGCTTGCATCTGTCAGGGCGGGTTCTCGGTTCGGGGCATAGCTGAAACTGACCCGTTCGAACCTCACTCCATCCTTGAGGGAAGGTGTCAGCATTTGCTCTTTGGCACCATCGCTGCGACTGGGCTGCTTCAGAAGCCACGCAACCTCGTCAAGGGAGCCGAGCCAACCGCGCAGTGCGGTACGGTTGTTCTGAATCCCGCGCACCTGTGGCTGCATGCGGTACAGCAAGATCGTGAAGGCCGCCGCCGCGCCGATAGTGGTCGCCAACCGCCATGCAACCCATAGAACGACAAGGAACAGCGCGGCATATGCAATCTCGATCATCGGGCCCACCGCAGTCTGGCGCAGGTGCAGGCGAAGTCCGGCACGGCGCACCCGGTCCGAGGCATCCGAAAATCGCGCCTGCTCGGCAGCCTCGGTCGCAGAAAGGCGGATAAGACGCCATGCACCAATGAGGTGCAGCATGCGCGCGGCAAGTCCCCGATTCAGGTCTGTCACGTCGCGCCCCAGTTTGCCAAACCGACGGGTCAGCGCTTCTTGCACCAGATGCATGATCAACAGTCCAACAGCCACGACCAGCGTCAGCCACGGCGAAAGATAAAGCAGGAACAGGACAAGGATCGTGGTTGCAGACAGATGCACGAAAAGCGACAGCCGTGCCGCGACAGCGTCTGCTGCGCGCCAGCTTTCATTCGAGACCACGTTAAGCAAGCGTGACGACGCTGCCGTCAGGCAAAATCCGGGATCGCTGTTCAGAAAAGCACGGGCCAGTTCGTCCCGGATGCTTTGCGCTGCCCGACCGTATATCCAAGCCTGAAGGGCACCATTGGCCCATGCAACGATGTTCTTCGCCATGATCAGCGCAAAAATGACGCCGCCGAGCAGGATTACCTTTTCCGCCGATGTCATGTCAGACGCAACTGATGAAAGTGGACCGGGCAGCGCGATCGCCTCATTGTTGCCGGTCGCGATGCTGATTAGCGGGGCAAGCATCGCGATGCCAAACCCCTCCAGTGCAGTAGAAGCAAGCCCCAATACCACGACGCCCGGGACCCACTTTCGGACAGGCTTCAGGGCCGACTGAAGTGTCGTGTGCTGCCAATCAAACATGAAATGTTCCGATCTTGGAGATGCAATGTAATCGCAAAGCAACTTTTCGGAACGTGTTCTGTTCCCACGTGGATATTTTTAAATTTGCCCGGAACAAAACTGGCGCCAGAGAGTATCTACGTCGCCTGTATTCTGATGTTAAGCGTGTTTTTGGTTGGCTCTGGATAATCAGACCAACAGTGAGTTGGGTCTTTCGCAAGGTGAAATCTCCATGACGACAGTTTCCGTTGTCTTGCCTGTTTACAACGCCCGAGCATTTCTAGCCTTTTCCATTGCCAGCCTGATCGAACAAACGCACGGCGACTTTCGGATCATCGCCATCGACGATGGCTCGACCGATGGCTCACGCAGCGTTCTGGAGGCTGCTGCAGCGCTGGATCACCGCATCACCCCGATTTTTCGGGAAAACCGGGGATTGATCGCTACGCTGAATGAGGGGCTTGCGCTGGCGGATACGGATTTCATCGCGCGGATGGACGCCGATGATATCGCGTTTCCCACGCGCCTTGCTGCACAGCTAGAGGCATTTGAAACGAACACCCGTCTGGGCCTCTTGGGGACCAATTTCAACACGCTGTTCAGCAATACGCTGGTCACACCCGCAGCTCCGCCGATTTTGGCTGCGCCGGGGGAAAGAGCGGTCCTCGGCCGCTTCTGCACATCGCTGCGGCATCCGACAGTCATGTTTCGCCGGTCGCGCCTAGCCTCGGCCGAGTTGCAATACGATTCCCGCTATCCCCATGCCGAGGATTTTGATCTGTTTCGGCGGCTTGCCTTGTCGACCAGCATAGCCGAGATGGCAGAACCCCAACTTGCATATCGCCTTCATTCCGGCAGCATAAGTTCCACGCGCCTGACACAGATGTGCGAGACACATTTGCAAATCCTGGAAGAAAACCTTCAACGCCATTACCCGCCAGCCGCTGCGACCGGACTGAGCAGAATTGTTGCCTCTTTAGATACTGACAGCGCAGACACGGCTGCCGAACTGATCTGCAGGCTGGACGCGCTGGCAAATGTCCAGCCTGACGAGGAGAAAGCCGCCTTCGCAAGCGGCGTCGATACCACTGTTTATTTCTTCTATGCCATAATGTGCCGGGCAAGGGCCTATCACCTCGCACATCGCTTCATCGATCGCGCGGACCGGTGGAATTCGATCCGAAGGCGGGAAAGGGCGGTCTTGCGCAGCTTCTCCGCACATGCCGGGATGACTTTGTCGCAATGGCAGGTTGGGATTCAGCGTCTGCTCGGCTCACGCCCCTTGTCCAGAACCCTCCCCGGCTATGCAGAAATCGTCAAGCGCGCACGCGCGATCGAGCTTGCAGCACACCAAGATCGGAAACAGCATGCTGCCTGAAACCTCTGACGCATCGATTGTCAGCGTGATCGTCTGTACACGTGACCGCCCCGAACAACTCATCCAGTGCATTGCCGCACTTCAGGTCGCATCACAGGCCCAGAATGCCCCACTCCTTGAGGTGCTGGTCATAGAAAACGGAAGTTCGCCCGCCTGCGTTCTGCGCGAAGAAGACATATCGGGTGCGCCAGAATCGACCAAGTTACTCCGGCTCGCCGATGGCAACCTGTCAATGGCGCGCAATTTCGGCATGCTGAACGCCAGAGGAGGGCTGTTTGCATTCGTTGACGATGACTGTCTAGTCGATCCAAGTTGGCTTGTCGACATTGCGCGGCATTGGCAGGCCATGTCGACCGATTTCTTGATGGGGGGCCGTGTCAAGCTTGCCGACCCTGCGGATCTGTCATTCACAATCAAGGACGTAGGAGGAGCGCAGGTGTTCAGTCACGGGGTACACCCCGGCGGATTCGTCCAAGGTTGCAACTTCATCGTTCCGCGAACAACAGCAGACCGCATCGGGATCTTCGATGCGAGGTTCGGTGCAGGCGGACATTTCCGCGCGGGAGAGGACACCGACTTCATAATCCGGGCAAACGAGCTTGGCATTGCAGTACACTACGTCCCGGATATGGTGGTTTTGCACCGACACGGGCGCCGTTCGGTTGCTGAGATCAAGCGGCTTAACAACGCATACGCCTATGCCAATGGGGCGATTCTTGCAAAACATGTGCTTCGACATCCGTGGTTGGCCAAACATCTGGCCTGGACAATTCGATCAAGCATCCGCGAAAAGATCGGCGGGCCATGTTTCGACGAACATATCGGGTTGGACTGGGGCACTGTGGCAAAATACCAACTGATTGGTGTCGCAGCCTACCTCCGCTTCATGTTGACAAGGTCCAGCGGGTATACATGAGGACCGCGGTCAGCCCGTCAGCAGGCGTTATTGCATCGTCAAATGCCGAACGAATGGTTGCTCTTGATGGGCTGCGCGGAATCGCGGTCATCTTCGTCCTGTTGGAACATTTCACATACAGCGAATGGGTGAGAGCCTGGTCGCCGGGCGCTGTAGGGGTCAAAACCTTTTTTGTGCTGTCGGGTTTTCTGATCACCAGCATTCTTCTCGACCTGCGCGATAGCTCCATCAGCTATAGCGCGGCCAGATACTTCTTTGCACGCAGGATGCGGCGACTTCTCCCTGCCCTGCTCGTTGCTATCTTGGTGGGATCGGCTCTTGGCGTGGGCGGGCTCCCTCAGGACTGGTTCTGGCACATGACGTACATGTCAAACTTGCAGGTCTGGTGGCAAAGCTCATGGAGCGGGGCGGGGCATTTCTGGACGTTGGCGCTTGAGCAACAATTCTATCTTCTATGGTTTCCCGCCGTTATGATCATGCCCCGGCGTTGGTTGGCTCCACTCGTTCTGGGACTGCTTGTTTGTGCGCCGATATTTCGTTCGGCGATTTCTTTTGGGGCAAGTTCCTATATTGATGTGCTGTTGCCTGCACAGGCCGATGCACTTGCCGCCGGTGCTTTATTGTCTCTGGCCATTCGTGGTGACATACGCTTGTCGTTCGTTTCGCGACTCACGATGCCAGTGATATTATGGGGCCTGATTGGCTTGCTTTTCCTGATATTGTCGTTACCGGCGCTCGGTCAGCCACGATCAGATCTTGTGCAATGGGTTCTGACCCCCAGCCTGATCGCTTTTGCAGCGCTGGCGATCGTTGCTACGGCGGTGACCCAACCACAGAGGCTGGCCCTTCTCACAGCGCCTGTTTTGGTGTGGATTGGGACAATTTCTTATGGGATTTATATCTATCATTACTTCGTGCCTCAATTTTTCATTCTTTACATCCCGAGCTTGGCAGAAGCCGAAACGGTGACCGAAAAATCCGTACGCCTGCTCGCGTGGTTAATCGTGTCTGTTGCTCTGGCAGCGGTCAGTTGGCACATTGTGGAGAAGCCGTTTCTGAAAAAGCGTGAATAACTGCCGGCGCGTGGGGGGGCTGTGCGCAGAAGAACGGTCAACAACAGGTTTCTCAAATCCGCTGCAGCAATATGCTTGGCGCGCTGCGGTCTATCTCTCCGGCCCTGTGATGGCGGAGATTGCTGAGAGGCAGACCGAACAATACAAGCGCCATCAGATCGAGAACCCGCGACAGGAACATCTCCTTAAAATCTGTTGACCGGCAGTTACAGATGGGCGCGGCTATCATCCTCGGCTGGTGGCAAACGGCCACCCCGTAGATTGATCTGAAGCGCCGCCAAAATCCTGTCGGGCAGCGGCAGCGTTGCATCCCGCGCGTCTCGGCGCCTGATCCGGTCTTCGCGCTCTGTCCCGTCCTTCACGTGCTGGTTCTCGGCCTTGTGCTCGGCCACCGTCGCCCCCCACATCGGCCCTTCGCGATCCTCGGTGCCGTAGTCGTGACCGACGAAGAGGCGCGTCTCGGTGGGCAGTGCCAGGATGATCTGAATTGAGTCCCAAAGCTGCTTGATGTTCCCACCCGGGAAATCGGCCTGTGCCGTCCGGACATCGGGTTGCATCAAAGTGTCATGGACGAAAGCCGCATCGCCGCAGACATAGGTGATCGAGCCCAGCGTGTGCCCCGGGAACAGCATTACCCGCATCTCGAGTTCCCCGACGTTGAAGGTCAGCGCGAACGACCGGTTTGGTGAAGCTGCGATGCAGGGTGCTGCCAAGCTGAACGCCAGAAGAGGGCCGATCGCTTCAATATTTGCGCTTCCTAGAGATCGGGTCGATCACGGCGTCTTCAGGTCTATGGTTCTTTGCGGATCGGCTGCATTTTTAGCGCCTTTTCTGTCCGGCAAAGGTCAAATCCTGTCCCCGCAACAAAATCCCCAAAACATAACAGCGAGTTAGAACACGAGCGTTTCGCTTGTGTATAACGCTCACCAATTCTGGTCAACGCCTGGTCAACATTTGACGGGTCCCCATCACAGGCGCATGATCTGCCCCTCCATGACTCTCGCCGTTAGCCATTGGCAAATGATGTGAGTCTCATCTCGCTGAGGATACTCCTTCACCAGATTTTCACAGCTTGGGCAAAGCACAAAAGATCAGATCGCCCCTGGCAACGCTGACCCATGTGTATCCGCAATCTAATCTGGCCCGTCGATTAATCGGTCGGGTTGCGCGAGTGCGGTCAGTTTCTCCCGGTCGGTAATGATGACCCGCGCACCATCGACCTTGATCCCGTGATCTTCAAGCATCCTCAAAGTCCGCGAGAGGTTTTCAGGGGTCATCCCCAAGTAGGAGGCCAAGAGTCGCTTCTCCACAGGCAGGGTGTACGAGGCGGCACCGCCTGCCAGAATCGACTGGCGCAAGAGGTAGGATGCAACCCTTTCACGGGAATTTCGCAGCTTGAGGGACTTCGCACCGCGTACGACTGAACGGTAACAGGCCGCAAGCTCGTTGATTACGGACACCGCGAATTCGGTATCACGGCGGAACATGGCGCGCAGGTCAGACGCAGGCACCAGAATGATGCGCGTCCGCTCCAATGTGCGGGCCGACATGAGATAAGGGGCATCGCGGATGGTGGCCGCAAGAATGAACGTGGATACTGGTCGAAGCACGGCCATGGTGCATTCACGCCCGGACCATTGTGCAAACAGTTCGACCGATCCTTCCAGCACAATATGAAGAAAATCGGCAGGATCGCCCTGCCGTATCATTTCCAGACCCTGTGGAAAGTTCTGAGCATAAGAACTGGCCAAGAGGGTTTCAAAACTGGCCTGCGTCATATCGCAGAACAGATGCAGACGGCGGATCTCAGGTAATTCTTCGGGTCTCATGGCACCACCTGATTTCTGGACCTTCGACTTGATTAACATCAAGGCAAGGCAAGATCAAGGTCAAGGACATAGAAGCACTTTTTGGGCCGTTAAAGCGTTAGATTTCATGGGCTAAACTTACAGATTCCAAATCTGGCACGAATTTCAGATCGATTTCCTGAAGTTTGATCTCGATCAAATCTTCTCAAGAAACGGTATGACTGTCTGCTCGCGAACGGGTGCCAGAGTGCATCTGAACCGCAAGGAGACTTCCATGCACGTGATGCTGGCCTACGATAATTCCCGAAATGCCCGGATCGCGTTGGACGCCGTGCGCGACCTTCTGTCCGCAGTTAAGCCAAGAATCACATTGATCTCGGTGGTAGAAGATGTCGGCAGTTCTACTGCTGGCGTCGATGAGTTGTTTTCAGAGCAGTATGCCGAGCAAAAGGCAGGAACGGAAAAAGCCGCAGCGGAGCTTGCGACGGCGGGTTTCAATGCGTCGGTTCTGATAGCCGAAGGGGATGCGCGCAAGATGATCCTGCGCGCGGTGGAAGAGCGTAAGCCAGACCTGCTGGTCATGGCACGCCACAGCCACAAACCTGATCCCGGACCGCTGAGTTTCATAACGCGCAAGATCGACGCCTTGGTTGAGGAGTTCGACCACATGACCTTCGGGTCCACCAGCGCGTTTCTGGCGCGGCGGGCGCCCTGCCCGCTGCTGATCATCCCCACGCATGCAGAGTGACTTGATCAGGATGCGCGCGAAACCCCTTCAGATATTCGAGGTCTGACATGCAAGTCAGCGATATTTTCCGCTTCAGGAATGCCGAAATCAAGGCACTCCATCTGACATGGATCGCCTTCTTCATCAGTTTCTATGTCTGGTTCAACATGGCACCGCTGGCGTCCTCCATGTTGCGCTCGGTCGATTGGCTGACGCGCGATGATATCCGCCTGTTCGCCATTGCCAACGTTGCCCTGACCATCCCCGCGCGCATCATCGTGGGCATGGCGCTGGACCGGTTCGGCCCGCGCCGGGTGTTTTCGGTGCTGATGGTGCTGATGGCCATTCCCACGTTTGTCTTTGCCTTTGGTGACACCCGCGAAGTGCTGTTCATGTCGCGTCTGGTGCTGTCGTCGATCGGGGCCAGCTTCGTGGTCGGCATTCATATGACAGCACTTTGGTTCAAGCCGCGCGATATCGGCTTTGCCGAGGGTTTTTATGCCGGGTGGGGCAATTTTGGCTCTGCGGCCGCTGCGATCACGCTGCCTACAATCGCGCTGACCATGTATGGCGGCGATGACGGCTGGCGCTATGCGATTGCAACCTCAGGCGTGGTCATGGCCGCGTATGGCGTGTTCTACTGGTTCGCCATCACCGATGGCCCGACCGCTGACACCCACAAGAAACCGCGCAAGGCGTCCGCACTGGAAGTGTCGAGCTGGAAAGACCTTGTCCTGCTGTGCATCTTCACCGTGCCCATGGTCGGTATCCTGTCGATCCTTGTCTACCGCGTGCAGATCATGGGGTATATCGACCCGATGACCGCCGCCTTCATCTATGCGGCGATTGCGGTGGTTGTGACATGGCAAGTCTGGCAGGCGATCAAGGTCAACGTGCCGATCCTGAAAAACGGCGTGCCGGAAGATGACAGATACCCCTTCAGTTCGGTTGCGGCCCTCAACGCCACTTACTTCGCCAACTTCGGCGCGGAACTGGCCGTGGTGTCGATGCTGCCTATGTTCTTCGAGGAAACCTGGGGCCTCACCGCTGCCGCCGCTGGCCTGATTGCCGCCAGTTTCGCCTTCGTCAACCTGTTCGCGCGGCCTATGGGCGGGCTGGTGTCTGACCGCTTCGGCAACCGTCGTTTCGTGATGCTGGCCTATATGTTCGGCATCGCCATCGGCTTTGTGCTGATGGGTCTTCTGAACTCCAATTGGCCGTTGATCATTGCGATTGCGATCACCATCATGTGCTCGTTCTTCGTACAGGGCGCAGAGGGTGCAACCTTCGGGATCATCCCGTCGATCAAACGGCGCGTGACTGGTCAGATTTCGGGCATGGCGGGTGCATACGGCAATGTCGGCGCGGTGTTCTACCTG
>SKWJ01000256.1 GCA_007128995.1 Paracoccaceae bacterium | reverse complement strand
TGCAGAACGTGCGAAAGGCGGCGCTGGGCTGGTCTACACGGAAATGACCTGCATCTCGCCGCAGGGGCGCATAACACCAGGCTGCCCTGGCCTCTACGCACCGGAGCATGAGGCCGCATGGCGCCAGCTCTGCCAGTTTGTCCATGCCGAGACCAATGCAAAACTCTGTATGCAGATCGGTCACTCCGGCCGCAAGGGATCGACCCAGCTGGGCTGGGAAGAGATGGATGCGCCGTTGAAAAGCGGGAACTGGCCATTGCTAAGTGCAAGTCCGATCCCTTGGTCCCCGCGCAATGCCGTACCAAGGGAAATGGATCGCTCCGACATGGACATCGTCCGCGATCAGTTTGTTGCCGCCACGCTCATGGCCGAACGTGCTGGCTTCGACATGGTCGAACTTCATGCCGCGCATGGGTACCTTCTGTCCAGCTTCATCAGCCCTGTGTCGAACATCCGAACCGATGCTTATGGCGGCAGTCTTGAAAACCGTTTGCGGTATCCGCTTGAAGTCTTTGCCGCGATGCGCGCCGCATGGCCAGCCAGAAAGCCGATGTCGGTGCGCATCTCAGCCCATGACTGGCGCGGCGACGACGGGGTCATGCCAGAAGAGGCTGTCGATATTGCCCGTGCCTTCCGCGCTGCCGGGGCAGATATCATTGACGTTTCTGCCGGCCAGACCAGCCCCGAGGCAAGCCCGATCTATGGCCGTATGTTCCAGACCCCGTTTTCGGACCGTATCCGCAATGAAGCGGGTATTCCGACGATGGCAGTTGGCAATATATTCGAACCTGACCATGTCAATTCGATCCTGATGGCTGGGCGTGCCGATCTGGTTGCCCTGGCACGACCTCATCTGTCAGACCCCTACTGGACGCTGCATGCGGCAACGGCGCTGGGTGATACCGATACACTTTGGCCTGACCCTTACCTGGCAGGGCGCGATCAGGCGCAGAGACTTGCCATGCGCGAAGCTGAGGTGGTTGGCAAGGCATGAGCGGTCGACGGGTTCTTGTTACAGGCGGCGGGACCGGCATTGGCCGGGTCATTGCTCAGGCCTTTGCCGATGCAGGTGACTTCGTCACCATCACCGGGCGTAGGATGGAAAGTTTGCGCGCAACAGACGCCGGACGCGGAATGGAGTGCAGAACCGCAGACGTGACCGACGAGCAGCAAGTGGCGGCGATTTTTAATAAGCCTTTCGATGTTGTGATTGCCAATGCAGGAGGTGGCACTGCCGGCAGGCTGCGAAACGTTTCGCTGCAAGACTGGGAGCGCGTGATCGCGGTCAACCTGACCGGCACATTCCTGACCTTTCGGGCCGCCCTTGAAGGAATGGGTTCCGGTGGCCGTCTGATTGCAATCGGCTCGACTGCCAGCCTGAAGGGCGGAGCGACCATCCCGGCCTATGCCGCTGCAAAACATGGTGTGCTTGGGCTTGTGCGCTCGGTCGCGCTGGAAGTTGCAAAGGACGGGATCACCTGCAACGCCATCTGTCCGGGCTTTGTGGATACACCCCTCGCAGAACAGGCCATGGCCTCGGTCAAGGACCGGCTCGGGCTGGACGATGCGGCGGCGCAGGCGATGATCGTCCGTGACAACCCGATAGGTCGCCTGATCCGGCCGGATGAGGTTGTTGCAGCGGCGCTGTTTCTGGCGGCCCCCTCGGCCAGCATGATCAACGGACATGCCCTCAGCCTGTCTGGAGGTGAGATATGACAGCGCCGCAGACAGCACAGCAATCGGAACCCCTTTCAAAGACGCGCTTGCGGCTCTGGCTCAAGCTGCTGAAAGCTTCGGCAGGTGTGGAAGCAGAACTGCGCCGCCGTCTGCGCACAGAGTTCAATTCTACTTTGCCCCGATTTGACGTGATGGCCGCGCTTGCCCGCGCCCCGGACGGTCTGCGCATGTCCGAAATATCGGAGCGCCTGCGTGTGTCCAACGGCAATGTCACCGGGATCATTGAACGGCTCGTCGACGAAGGCCTGGCTCTTCGTCTGGCCGTGCCGGGGGATCGGCGTGCGACGCGCGCGCGCCTGACCGCCGAGGGCCAACAGGTCTTTAAAGCGCAGGCTGCCGCCCATGAGATCTGGATCGACGAGCTTCTGGGTGGCATCTCATCCGAGGATCTGGGCCCGCTATCCACCCGCCTTGACCAGCTTTTGTCCCATCTCGAACAGGATACCCCCGATGCGCAGTGACGTGAGGAATTTCTGCTGCACGATCGAAGGCCATGTAGCGACAGTGTCGCTGGAACGCCCCGAACGGAAAAATCCGCTGACCTTTGACAGCTACGCTGAGTTGCGCGACTGGTTTCATGAGCTGAAACATGATGAGATCCTGCGCGCCGTGATTTTCGCTCCCAATGGCGGGAATTTCAGCTCCGGCGGGGATGTGCACGACATCATTGGTCCTTTGACACGGATGTCGATGAAGGATCTTCTTGCGTTCACACGCATGACGGGAGATCTCGTGCGCGCCATGATCGGCTGTGGAAAGCCTGTCATCGCGGCGGTGGATGGGGTCTGCGCGGGTGCCGGCGCTATCATTGCTATGGCATCGGATATGCGTA
>SKWJ01000250.1 GCA_007128995.1 Paracoccaceae bacterium | reverse complement strand
TGCGGCTGTTCAAGTCTGCCTTATGTGCAGTCAGAAAACCATTGCAGGCCGCGCGCCCTGCTTCCTTAAGGCTGTGCAGAAGGTAGGGGGTCGGCGTCAGCTTGCTGGTGGCCGAGAGGGTATTCATCAGATCGTCATCGGCAACCATATGCACGAGCACATCTTTCATGTTTCCGCGCTGCATCGTTCCATCTTCAATAAGACGCTTCACGAACTTGATCGCGCGCAATTCGCGCAGTAGCGATGAATTGAAGCTGATCTCATTGATCCGGTTTTGTATTTCCTGCGGTGACTGCGGAATTTCGTCACGCAGAAGCGGATTGATATTCACGATAAGAATGTCATCGGGAAGATGCGACCGAAACAGGGGATAGAGCGCGGGGTTGCCAGTATAGCCACCGTCCCAGAACGCTTCGGTCTTGCCGGTTCTTGGGTCCGCGATCTCAACCGCCTGAAACATGGACGGCAGGCAGGCTGATGCCATGATCACCTCGCCAGTCACTTCCTCGCCTGCAAAGACGCGGATCTTGCCGGTGCGCACATTGGTTGCGGCGATGTGTAATTCTGGCCCCTCCTTGGCGCAAACCTGATCGAAATTCAGCGAGCGTACTACAGGTTCAAGCGGATTGCGGTAAAGCGGCCCATATTGATAGGGGCTGGTCACAAGACTGGCGAGGTTCATCGGCGAGACAGGCATCATCGCTTCCATCCACGCATTCACCATCCCGACCGGGGGCAAGGCTTGTGCTATCCAGCCTGTCAATCGCAGATCATGGACAGAACCAACCTGGTGCCAGATCCGGTCAAGTAACAGACGCGCGCCCTCCCGACCACCTTGCGAATACCCTGCCTTGAGCGCTGCGCCATTCAAGGCACCGGCAGAGGTTCCGGATATCGCCGCAATTTCCAAATCCTTTTCCTGAAGCAACCGATCCAGGACACCCCAGGTGAATGCACCATGTGCGCCGCCACCCTGAAGGGCAAGATTAATGCGTTTGGTCATCTTGAAGCCCCATATTCTTAAAGATCATGATTTCAGAAGCACGATCGGGGGAGTTGTCGCCGGACTACCTAACCAAAAAGGACCATTCCATTCAAAGTGCCGTCCAGCCACCATCTACAGAAATCGTTGTGCCAGTTATCTGCGCTGCAGCATCAGAGCACAGGAACACGGCTGTACCGCCCACCTGCTCGACAGTGGCGAACTCGCCCGAGGGTTGACGCGCCAACATGACTTCCTTGATAACGGTTTCACGGTCCATTCCATGCGTTTGCATCTGATCAGGGATCTGTTTTTCGACAATGGGGGTCAGCACATAGCCCGGACAGATCGCGTTGCATGTCACCCCTTTGCCGGCAGCTTCCAGGGCGGTGACCTTGCTCAGGCCCACGATGCCATGCTTTGCCGCGACATATGCCGATTTGTATGGGCTTGCGGTCAGACCATGGGCAGAGGCGATGTTGATCACACGTCCCCAGCCCTTGTCATACATGCCCGGCAGTGCAGCTGCACTGGTATGGAAGGCCGACGACAGGTTGATCGCAAGGATCGCGTCCCACTTTTCACCAGGGAATTCATCAATCCGTGCGACGTGCTGAATACCTGCGTTATTTACCAGAATATCACAACCACCAGCCTGCGATATCAATGCGCGGCAAGCCTCGGGATCTGACATATCCGCCTGAATGTAGCGTATTTCGGCCCCGGTTTCAGCTGCGATTTCCGCTGCGAGTGCATGATCTTCGTCAGTATCGGTAAACGAATTGATCACGACAGAAGCACCCGCGCGCGCGAGTTCGCGCGCGATCCCGAGTCCGATGCCTGAATTCGATCCCGTCACAACGGCGCGTTTTCCCGCAAGACGCATCAGCCATTCTCCCTGTTGCAAGACTTCTCTGCTGTGCAGCATAGTCGCTGCGAGCGCAAAGGCCAGAGGCAAGAAAGGCTTCACCCGCAACGCATGCCACAAAAAAACGCCCGCACAAGGCGGGCGTCAGTTATTGAGGCAGGTTTCATACAGGCAAGAAACCTATCGAGCAGTTCTTCATATATAACGACTCTACATGAGCCTTCCAAGCTAAAAGTTTGAAAATGAAGGCAGCGCGCTGTAGCGTTATGAGACAACTTCCTTCATTAACCCTTCGGAGATGCCTGCATGAGATCCATTTCGCGCGAAATTCTTGCCATGGCAGCGCTGATTTATGCTGCTGTTTTACCTGTGCGGGAGGCACAGGCCGAGGCAAGTCATGGCATAGCTATGTATGGCGCGCCGGCTCTACCACCAGATTTTGACCATTTGCCGCATGTGAACCCGGAGGCGCCACGCGGCGGACGGATTATTCAGGGAGAGGTTGGAAGCTTCGATTCGCTCAATCCGCACATACTGCGCGGCCGCACACCCTGGCAATTGCAATATCTTGCTTACGAGAGCCTGATGGGCCGGAATTGGGATGAACCCTTCACACTCTATGGTCTTCTTGCCGAATCAGTCGAGACGGATTCGGACCGAACCTGGGTAGAATTTTCCTTGCGCGAGGAAGCACGGTTTTCAGATGGTACGCCGGTAACGGTTGA
>SKWJ01000260.1 GCA_007128995.1 Paracoccaceae bacterium | reverse complement strand
GGGGCGATGAGCGCCCATTGCGTGTCGGTCAACGTCGTGCGGATCAAGGCTGTCTCCCATTTGGCAACCTTGAATCACTCAGTTCACCCTTTGGGAATCCTCAAACGTCAACAGGCCCTAGTACGTCGCCGCCGACATGATCTCGCAACTTTTGTGCGACCAGGCTGTCGAGACGATTATCTGGCACGAAACCGGCCTCCAGGTAACTTCAGGGTTGACGTAACAGCGCAGCCTTTCATAATGAATTCATAGTGCAAAAGGTGCGCTTGTAAACAGACGTCGCACCCGCAGCGCACCTTGGCTTCGCCTCCGGTCGGCTCCACGGTCGGACGGCAGCGCGGTTGGGGATCTCGACGTCACGCGGCCCAAGACGGCAAGGCGCGCTCAGAGAGCGGCGCATGACAGGGAGAGTATCGATGATCCGTTCTGCAATCGGTGCAAGCTGCATGGCGGCTGCCATCGCGGCGGTCGGCACCGCAGCCAAGGCCGGCCCGGAAGACGACACGCTGCGCTGGGCCTCCGACAGCCTGCCGTCCAGCATTGACTACTATCAGCACACGGTACGCGAAGGCATTGTGCTGGCTTTCCATATCTGGGACGGGCTGGTCTACAAGGACCCTGAAACGGGGGAGTACGAGCCCCATCTCGCCGAGTCATGGGAGGTGATCGACGACACCACGATCGAGTTCAAGCTGCGCGAAGGGGTGATGTTCCATAATGGCGCGGAGCTGACCGCCGATGATGTGGTCTACACCGTCGATTTTGTCACCTCGAACACGCTGCCGCGCGACATCTTCTTCCTCGACGGGGCCGAGAAGGTCGACGACTACACGGTTCGGCTGCTGCTCTCCGAGCCATTCCCGCCCATCATGGATTATCTCGTTAACATGCTGCCCATATATCCTGGGGAGTATTACGACGAGGTCGGCGTCGACGGCATGTCGCGCGCGCCCATCGGCACCGGCCCCTACCGGGTGACCGAATTGGCCGCGGGCGACCGCATCGTGATGGAGAAGTTCGACGATTATTTCGGTGGCGCCAAGGGCCAGCCCTCGATCGGCACGCTGGAGTTCCGTCGGATCGGCGAGTTCAACACCCAGGCCGTCGAGTTGATGACCGGCGATCTGGACTGGATATGGCGTGTGCCCCCCGATGCGCGTGGTCGGCTGGAGCAGGTGGACGGCATTGCCGTCGATTCGGGCGAGTTGCTGCGCTTTGGCTTCATCAACATGGATGCAGCCGGACGCGGTGGCGAGACCCCCCTGCAGGATGTGCGCGTGCGCCGGGCGATCAACCACGCCATCGACCGCGAGGGCATCCGGGCAGCCATGATGGGCCCGGGCTCCAACGTCATCGACACGGCCTGCGCCCCGGTGCAGTTCGGCTGCATTGCAGACCAGGTCGTCACCTACGAGTATGACCCCGGGCTCGCACGAGAGCTCCTCGCCGAGGCCGGATATGCGGACGGCTTCTCGATCCCCTTCTATGCCTACCGAGAAAGACCCATCGCCGAGGCCATCATCGGTGACCTGAACGCCGTGGGGATCACTGCGAACCTCAACTATCTGCAGATCTCTGCCCTCAGCGAACTGCGCGAAGCCGGCACAACCCCGATGTGGTTCCAGGCCTGGGGCTCCACCTCGATCGGGGACATAATCGCTTCGACCGGCCACTGGTTCACCCATTCGGTAAACGATTATGCGCGTGACGACCGTGTGCTTGAGTTAATGGAGCAAGGCAACACGATGGACATGGATGTCCGCCGCGAGGCGTACGCCGAAGCGCTGCGTATCATCTCGGAAGAGGCCTATATCGTGCCGATGTTCACCTATGCGCTGACCTACGCCTACAATGATCGGCTGCACTTCACCCCGGTTCCGGACGAGACCCCGCGCTTCTACAACGCGCGCTGGATCGACTGAACCAGTTTCTGGCGACCGTCCTCGCGGAGCTTTTGCTCCGCGGGTACGGTCCTAGGAACGATTCGCGAGGGCGCCCCTCCCATGATCGGATATCTTTCACAGCGATTGGCACTGGCTTTTCTGGTCTGCCTGACCGTTTCCCTGATCACCTTCTTTCTTCTTTCCTCTTCCGGCGACGTCGTTTCGGCGATTGCCGGTGAAGAAGCCACCCCGGAGCAGATCGCCGCGCTGCGACGAGAGCTTGGGCTCGACGCCCACTGGACGGTTCGGTATCTGGAATGGCTGGGTAATGCCTTGCGTGGAGACTTCGGCAACTCCCTCTTTTTCCGAGAGACGGTTGCGGACCTGATCATGCACAGGCTGCCAAACACGCTACAGCTGGCCGGCATGTCGCTGGCCGTGATGCTGTCGCTGTCGCTTCCTCTAGGCATGCTAGCTGCTTTCCGTCCCAACACCTGGGTGGATCGGCTGGCATTGAGCATCGCCGTAATGGGGCAGGCCATGCCAAATTTCTGGTTCGGTCTGATCCTGATGGTCATCTTTGCGCTCAACCTTGGATGGTTGCCCCCGTCGGGGTCGGGGACGAACTGGCATTTCATCCTGCCTGCGATCGCGCTTGGATATTACGCAACCCCGCCAGTGATGCGTCTAACCCGGG
>SKWJ01000429.1 GCA_007128995.1 Paracoccaceae bacterium | reverse complement strand
GCGGCAGCTTTCTGGACTTCCTTGTCCAGTTCCGACTGCCTGCACAATCCCAATGCGACCGGATCGATGGGTTGAAGATTGGCGATATTCCAATGTGAGCGCGTGCGGATCGCATCAATTGTCGTATTTGTCGTTCCGACCAGACGACGGATCTGGGCATCGGTCAGTTCCGGATGGAATTTGACCAACCAGAGGATCGAGGCCGGCCGATCCTGGCGCTTGGAAAGCGGCGTGTATCGTGGTCCACGGCGCTTTTCCTCGCCCTCGGCGGCCGGGTTGTATTTCAGTTTCAGAGTGTAGCGCGGGTCTTTCTCCCCGCGCTCAACCTCGATCGCGTCAAGCTGGTTGTTGGCAATCGGGTCGAAGCCCTTAACGCCGCCTGCGACATCGCCATCGGCAATACCCTGCACTTCCAGCTCGTGCAAACCGCAAAAATCAGCGATCTGCTTGAAGCTGAGCGTGGTGTTATCGACGAGCCAGACTGCGGTTGCCTTGGGCATCAATGGTTTTGACATGACATGAACTCCTGTCATACGAGCGCTGTCCAATGCGCATGCTTCATCGGGGGCCGGCCATTCGGCTACAGGGCGAACCTGCGTTTCCTCGATTTTCGGGGATCATCGCCTTATAACCTGCACACTGGCAGAGGAAAAGAAGAAATGCGCAAATTCAGTCTTGCCATTGGCGCTGTGCTTTTGATTGGGGTCTGGCACTGGAATTCACGCGCGGATGACAAAGACACCACCGGCTATCTGCTGCTGGCACTGGCTTGGACCCCAAGTTGGTGTGCGCTTGAAGGTACGGCGCGCGCTGCACCGCGTTGCGCTCACGGTACAAGATCTGGCTGGCTGGTGCATGGGCTCTGGCCGCAGAATGATGATGGGACCTGGCCCGAATTCTGCGATGGCCCGCCAACAGAGCCCGATCCGGCAGTGCTGGACTCGATGATGGATATCATGGGCTCTGCCGGACTTGCGGCCCATCAATGGCGCAAGCACGGCACGTGCTCTGGCCGTGCCCCGAAAGAGTATTTTTCTGATACACGCAAAGCGTTCGAGGAGCTTCGATTTCCAGAAAACATGCAAGTGCGGGAAGAGAGGCAGGTGACGCCAGAATCTATTCTGACCGTCTTCCGACAAGCAAACCCCCACTTCGGTGCAGATATGACCATATTGACTTGCAGGGAAGGGCTTTTGCACGAGATCCGCCTGTGCCTTACGCAAGAGTTGACACCAAGGCCTTGCGACGACCGAACCTTGGCACGCGCCTGCCGGGCGGGAATGATCTCGATGCCACCAAAGCTCTGATAGCCCGCAACCCAGATATCAGCTTTGAGCAAACACCTCTGCAATAACCTCTCGCAAGCGTGAGAGTTTAAGGGGCTTGGTAAGGCATCCGTCAAATCCCGCGTCCAGATAGGCCTTTACCTGATGGGTCATCGCATTGGCGGTAAACGCAAGCGCGGGCGTGCGCACCCGGCCCTTGCGCTGCTCCAGCGCGCGCACCTCGTTCAGAAGCGAAACACCGTCAAGCCTGGGCATCGAGATATCAAATAGCAGCAGGTCGAATTCCTGCTCCTGAAGAAGGTCCAGCGCCGCCACGCCATCATCTGCCAGCGTCACCTGTGCTCCGAGTTGCCCGAGCATCACGCTCAGGATCATCTGGTTGGTGCGGTTGTCGTCGGCCGCGAGAACGGACAATTTTGGGATCGACGCATTGGTAACCGGCTTGCTGTCAGGAGCCGGACCAGAGGCCACAGCGGGCAGAGGCAAAGTGGCCGTGACAGAGGTTCCATCACCAATCTTGCTGGCGACATGCAACACGCCCCCCATCAGCTCAACCAGACGCCGGACAATCGACATCCCCAATCCTGTGCCCCCAAACCGCCGGGAGATCGAGCTGTCGGCCTGAGCGAAGGCTTCAAGCACATCGGTTGCCTGCTCGGCCGTCATGCCGATCCCGCTGTCGTCGATGCGCAAGACAATCTGCTGCGCATCCGGTGCGCTGATGGTCACATGGACAAAACCGGTATCTGTGAATTTCAGTGCATTGCTGATCAGATTGTGCAAGATCTGCATGACGCGGTGCGGATCGCCAAGCCTGTCCTGTCCGCAAGCATCGTCAAGCTTTACAGCGAATGAAAGCTGCTTTTCCGAAGCGCGCAGCGTGTGCACGTATTCGGTGCGCCGCGCAAGCTCCTCAAGATCGAACGGGATAAGTTCCAATTGCAGCGCGTCGGCCTCGATCTTGGTCATATCCAGCAGATCGTTGATGATATTCATCAACAGCGCACCGGAATCGCGCAGGATCGAGACCATCTGTTTCTGGGACGGGTCGTGGATCGAATCTGCGAGGATATCAGCAATCCCGAGGATTCCATTTAGCGGGGTCCGGATCTCGTGGCTCATATTGGCCAGAAAGTTGGACTTTGCCTGATTGGCCCGATGCGCTGCTTCCAGCGCTGCTTCACGGTCCTTTTCCGCCTCCACCAGCGGCGTGACGTCACTCACTGCATAAACGACCTGGCGTGTCTCGTCCTTGGCAGACCGGATCGGGGCCGCGTTGATCGATGCATAGCGCACGCCGTCTTCGCAATAAAGCGCGATGCGGTGGTTGCGCACGATGTCGCCTGATTTGCATACCCTTGCAAAAGGATGATCGTCCGAAGCGAAGGGCTTGCCATCCAGATCGCTGATCAGCCAATTGGAAGAATCGAATTGTTGTCCAAGCAAGGCATCAACAGGAAGGCCAAGCACTCCTTCCGATGCTTCATTGGCGTAGATAATTGTTCCATTGTGGTCAAACACAAGGAAGGCCGAAGCATCGGTGCTAACAATGCCTTCCAGAAATGCACGTTGCTCTGCCAGTTCATCCTGTGCGTGACGCATCTCAATCATTGCTGTGCGACGCGTGAGGACGGCCCGGACGACATCGGCAAAAGCGCGCAGCAAATAAATCTCACCCGAGGCGAAATCACCGCGCGCAGCGACGCTGTCGAACCCTACAAGCCCGAACAGGCCAGCATCATCAAGCATCGGAACAATCAGCAGGGACCGGATCTCCTGAGCGGCCAGCAGGTCATGCTCCATGCTGCCCGGCCGGTATTCGGAAATATCCGGGATAAGCACCACTTCATTATTGTTCAGTGGCTCCAACAAGCCAGAATATTCTTCAAGTGGCAGGTCTTGCAGTTGATCGATCATCGGGGTGATCCCCGGGGCGACCCATTCATGCGTATTGCTGACGCTTCTGCCATTGGACACGAAGACATAGGCGCGGTCACGGCCTGCAAACGCCCCCAGTTGGGACAGACAATCATGGATGGCAGCATCAAGATCCACCACCCCGACTGAAAGCAGCCGATGGATCAGGACAACCACAAGCGCCTGTATTTCTGTCAGACGCGGTTCGACTGCATCCATTTCGGCGTCGTCCGGGTTTTCAAACGTCATTCCTGCCTCTTGCCAACGCGGGGGAACGCGCGGCAACAGGTCCGCCGCTATTCCCCTGAACGAAACGTAGCTTCGTCCTTAGCATCCGCAAATTTCCGATGACACTCAAACTGCGCCACAGCACGGTTTTTCTTTATCTGGAATAGCAAACTGCTTCGTGCTGGATCGGGGCTTGCGTCGCGGCCCTCCTCGACTATAACGCGCAACAATTTGCGGGGTGTTTTTCAAAGCACCAGGACGCAGACGTGCAGGTCAGTCAGGGGTCCGTCATGCCGAAGAGAACAGATATCCAATCCATCATGATCATCGGGGCGGGACCAATTGTCATTGGGCAGGCCTGCGAATTCGATTATTCCGGCGCTCAGGCCTGCAAGGCCCTGCGCGAGGAAGGGTATCGCGTCATTCTGGTCAATTCAAACCCGGCCACGATCATGACCGATCCGGGCCTTGCCGATGCCACCTATATCGAACCGATCACGCCCGAAATCGTGGCCAAGATCATCGAAAAAGAGCGCCCGGACGCCCTGTTGCCTACGATGGGCGGCCAGACTGGACTGAACACGTCCCTTGCGCTGGCGGATATGGGAATGCTGGACAAGTTCGGGGTCGAACTTATCGGCGCCAACCGTCAGGCCATCGAAATGGCAGAAGATCGCAAGCTCTTCCGCGAAGCGATGGACCGGATCGGACTTGAAAACCCCAAGGCAACCATCATTGCTGCCCCGAAACTGGAAAACGGGAAATTCGATGTCAACGCAGGTGTGGCAGCGGCCATTGACGCGATCGAGTATGTCGGTCTGCCTGCAATCATCCGCCCTGCCTTCACTCTTGGCGGTACTGGCGGAGGCGTTGCCTATAATCGTGACGATTATGAGCGCATCTGCCGGTCGGGGCTGGATGCATCGCCAGTTGCGCAGATCCTGATCGATGAATCCCTTCTCGGCTGGAAAGAGTTCGAGATGGAAGTGGTCCGCGACCGGGCGGACAATGCAATCATTGTCTGTTCGATTGAAAATGTCGATCCAATGGGTGTGCATACTGGGGATTCGATCACTGTCGCCCCGGCGTTGACACTGACCGACAAGGAATACCAGATCATGCGCAACGGGTCGATCGCGGTCCTGCGTGAGATCGGGGTGGAAACCGGCGGCTCGAATGTCCAATGGGCGATCAACCCCGCTGACGGCCGAATGGTTGTGATCGAGATGAACCCGCGCGTGTCACGCTCTTCTGCACTCGCATCCAAAGCGACAGGCTTCCCGATTGCAAAGATCGCGGCGAAACTGGCAGTTGGCTACACGCTGGATGAGCTTGACAACGACATCACAAAAGTGACGCCCGCCAGCTTCGAGCCGACG
This sequence comes from Paracoccaceae bacterium, assembly GCA_007128995.1. Classification (GTDB taxonomy): domain Bacteria; phylum Pseudomonadota; class Alphaproteobacteria; order Rhodobacterales; family Rhodobacteraceae; genus Roseinatronobacter. The sequence continues at coordinate 5,235 of SKWJ01000429.1, read as the reverse complement.
ATCGACTATGTGGTGACGAAGATCCCGAGATTCGCGTTCGAAAAGTTTCCAGGCTCTAAACCCGAACTCACGACCGCCATGAAATCCGTCGGCGAAGCCATGGCGATTGGCCGGACCTTCCACGAATCGTTGCAAAAAGCGCTGGCCTCGCTCGAAACGGGGCTGACCGGATTTGACGAGATTGCCATCCCCGGAGCACCGGATCGGGCCGCGATCATCAAGGCAATCTCGGCGCAGACACCCGATCGGCTGCGCCTGATTGCCCAGGCCATGCGCGAGGGGCTGACCAATGACGACATCCAGATCGCAACGGCCTTCGACCCTTGGTTTCTTGACCGCATTCGCGAAATAATCGACACAGAATCCGAAATTGCCCGCAACGGCCTGCCGTTGAGTGCCGAAGCACTGCGTGACCTGAAAATGCTGGGCTTCACGGATGCACGGCTTGCGAACCTGACTGGGCGCGAGGAAGCGCAGGTCCGGCGCGCGCGCCGGAACCTTGGTGTGAACGCTGTATTCAAGCGCATCGACACCTGCGCAGCGGAATTCGAGGCGCAGACACCGTATATGTATTCCACCTACGAGACGCCTGTCATGGGGGATGTGGAATGCGAGGCGCGTCCCTCTGACCGGAAAAAGGTGGTTATCCTTGGCGGTGGCCCCAACCGGATCGGCCAGGGGATTGAGTTCGATTATTGCTGCTGTCATGCCTGTTTCGCACTGACCGATGTCGGTTTTGAGACGATCATGATCAACTGCAACCCCGAAACGGTCAGTACCGATTACGATACATCAGACCGGCTGTATTTCGAGCCGCTGACACTGGAACACGTGCTGGAAATCCTTCGTGTCGAGCAGGACAAGGGCATCTTGCACGGGGTTATCGTGCAATTTGGGGGGCAGACGCCACTCAAACTCGCCAATGCACTGGAAGAAGAGGGTATTCCGATCCTCGGAACCTCGCCGGATGCGATCGATCTTGCAGAGGATCGTGAACGTTTTCAGGCCCTGCTGAACAAGCTGGGGCTGAAACAGCCCGTCAATGGGATTGCGTCCAACCGCGATCAGGCCTTCGAGATTGCCAAAGACGTGGGCTATCCGCTGGTGATCCGTCCGTCCTATGTGCTGGGCGGGCGCGCCATGGAAATTGTCCGCGATGATGCACATCTGGAACGGTATATCCGCGAGGCAGTGGTTGTGTCTGGAAAGAATCCGGTGCTGCTGGACAGTTACCTTGTCGGCGCAGTTGAGGTCGATGTGGATGCCCTCTGCGACGGAGAGAATGTTCATGTCGCTGGTATCATGCAACATATCGAAGAGGCAGGTGTCCATTCTGGTGACAGCGCCTGTTCGCTACCTCCCTATTCGTTAAGCGCCGAAGTGATAGCAGAGCTTCGTTCACAAACCGAGGCGATGGCACGGGGTCTGAACGTTGTCGGGTTGATGAATGTACAATTCGCCATCAAGGGCGATGTCATCTACGTTCTCGAAGTCAATCCGCGCGCCAGCCGGACTGTGCCCTTCGTGGCCAAGGCAACGGACAGTGCCATAGCAAGCATCGCCGCGCGCCTGATGGCAGGAGAGCCATTATCGAACTTTCCCCTGCGCGCGCCCATCGACAGCAATGTGTCGCCGTCAGAACCAATGCCCATGGGGGACCCGATGACGCTGGCAGATCCGCAGACACCGTGGTTCTCTGTCAAGGAAGCTGTGCTGCCATTTGCACGTTTTCCCGGCGTGGATACGCTGCTTGGACCGGAAATGCGCTCGACCGGGGAAGTGATGGGATGGGCGCGCAATTTCGCACGTGCCTTCTACAAGGCGCAACTTGGTGCAGGGGTTACTCTGCCCGAGGCTGGCCGGGTGTTCCTGTCAATCAAGGATTATGACAAGACCGCGCATATGAAAGAGGCGGCTTTGACCTTGACAGAGCTGGGCTTCGAGATTGTCGCGACCCGCGGCACGGCTGACTGGCTTAGCGCCCAGGGCGTGACATGCGAACTGGTCAACAAGGTCTATGAGGGGCGTCCGAACATTGTTGATCTGTTGAAAAGTGGCGAAATCGTCATGGTCTTGAACACCACCGAAGGCGCGCAGGCAATCGAGGACAGCCGCGAGATCCGGTCTGTGGCGCTCTATGACAAGATTCCCTATTACACCACAGCCGCGGGCAGCCACGCGGCTGTCATGGCAATCAAGGCGCGTGAAGAAGGAGATATCGGTGTCAGGGCATTGCAGCATCCTGCGGCATGATCTGACGTCGTGCTGCGCATGGTTGGTCTGCACTCGGTCACCGGCCTTCTTCCGCCGCATTGTCCAGGCAGGGATCAGTCTTGTTTGGTGAAATTGTCAACGGATGATGAGAGGTGCAGCGCCAACCGTTGCGCCCAAACCGCAGGTCCAGACTTCACAGGACCTCTATCAACTCCAACCGCGACAGTGCCAGATCTGCGCGCATCTCCTTGCCGATTGCGACAAGACCAATCCGCGCAAGTCGGGAGGGTGTGACCGGAAGCTCGGTCCGGTGAGGCTGAAACTCGGCAAAACTGATGCGCAATTCGGTCCAGTCTTGTGGGGCCTTGAAGCTGTATCGCCAGGATTGCCAGACCCGATCCATGTCAGGGCTGCGCAAATGAATGTTATCGGGGGCTCCATTCCCGCGAATGACCAGCGACACCCCCTGAAACCTGGATGCGTTCAGCGCAGACCCGTTCTCGGCAAGGTCAAGGACCATCTGCACGAAACCGCCATTATTACGCAAACTCACATCGCCTGTCATTCGCAGGGCGGATCGATTCTCGATCACAGTGCGCGCAATGCGACCTGTACTCACGCCGCCCATGACTGTATCTGTCACGCAGCGCCAAACATACCCGTTTTCAGCACGCAGGCTGCCTGACAGCCCGCCCCCGTTTTCAAGGATCATGCCTCAGGACGGTGAATCAGAGCTGCCGGTTTCAGCCAGTCGTTTTGCTTGCGATATCCAGTCATCGCGTTCGATACGACCTTTGAAATTGAGCGTTGTATCTACCCAGGCAATCTCATCCTCGTCCCATGCCGCAATCTGCCAGAAATGATAGATACCAACTTCGTTAAGCTTGCCTTCAAGCACGGGACCCAGACCTGATATCTGTTTCAGATCATCGGCTGATCCCTGTGGTGCGGCAAGGGCCTGAGGCCGTTTTCCGGGCAAGCCCTCTGCGGCTTCAGCCTGCGCCGCTGGCACATCTTCGACAACGCGTGGAATGTCGCTGGCGGCGGCAGTTGTCGCAGCCGACGGGGTCTCGACCGAGGCCTCGACCGGAGGCGGTGTCTTTGCGGTTGGTGCTGTGACTTGCTTGGTCAACACCGGCTTTGCAACACTCGGCGGCCGTTCGGCAATGGTAAAAACGACGCCGACAAGCAGAGTGATCACGGCACCGATGGCAACCGAACCATTCCCTTCGATTCCCACCAGCAGGAACGACACGGCAGTCGCAACTGCGCCAGCCGCAACCGCAATAGCCCAGCCATAAAGTGGCGGTGCATTCTTCATTTCTGTATGTGGCATTCCCAAAGCTCCCTGTCTTGAAAAGAAAAACATGCCAACTCTAAGCTTCTCGCATAGCAGTAGTCCAACTCACGCGTCCGGAAAGAGGTTCCACTCCAAGTGCCTGAAGCGCGACGTTGGCAATGCTTTCTGAGGTCAGCCCGGAATCGCGATACATCTCGGCCGGGCTCGCCTGTTCAATGAATCGGTCTGGCAGTGTCAGCGTGCGGATCGCAAGCCCGGTTTCCAGCAACCCGGAATTGGCCATGAAATGCAGCACCTGTGCCCCAAACCCGCCTTGCGCACCCTGTTCAACAGTCACCAAAGCGGCGTGATGACGCGCAAGTTGCGTGATCAGGTCAGTGTCAAGCGGTTTGGCAAATCGCGCATCCGCGACTGTACAGGTTATGCCGCGCGCTTCCAGACACTCTACGGCGCGCGTGACTTCCGACAAATGCGCGCCGAAGGACAGAAAGGCAACGTGGCCACCTTCCTGCATGATCCGTCCTTTTCCGATTGTCAGCGGGGACCCGCGCGCGGGCAAGTCGACACCGACGCCCTCTCCACGCGGATAGCGAAAGGCGATCGGTCCCTCGTCATGCGCGACTGCCGTGGCAACCATATGCACCAGCTCCGCCTCGTCGCCCGCGGCCATGACAACCATACCGGGCAGATTTGACAGGAAGGCCACATCAAAGCTGCCCGCATGTGTGGCGCCATCCGCGCCAACAAGGCCAGCACGGTCTATTGCAAAACGCACAGGCAGGCCTTGCAGGGCGACATCATGCACGATCTGGTCATAGCCCCGCTGCAGGAATGTCGAATAGATCGCGCAGAACGGTTTCAGTCCGCTGGCCGCCATTCCTGCGGCGAAGGTCACGGCGTGCTGCTCGGCTATTCCAACATCAAAAACCCGGCGCGGGAACCGCGCACCCATGATATCGAGACCAGTGCCATTGGGCATGGCCGCGCTGACCGCAACCACGAGCGGGTCACGCGCGGCTTCTTCGGTCAGGGCCTTGCCAAAAACGGATGTATAGCTGGGCGCGTTGGATGCAGTTTTGGACTGCGCCCCAGACGCGACATCAAACCGCGCAACACCATGATATTTGCAATCAGCGGCTTCAGCCGGCGCATAGCCCTTGCCTTTGACCGTGCGCACATGGATCAGGACCGGCCCCTCTGCACGTGCATGCGCCATGCGCAAGGTTGCCAGAAGATCAGGCATGGAGTGACCGTCAATCGGGCCGATATAGGTGAAACCCAGATGCTCGAACATGGTTGCATCAGGCGGACCACCACAAGCGCGCATCCGCGCGGCAAGCGCTTGTTCGCGCAAGCTGGACGGCAACGCTGCCATGAAACCCTGGGCAATTTCGCCCAGCGAGGCATGCGGCATGTTCAATCGGTTCAGATAAGTATTCATTGCGCCGACAGGCGGCGCGATCGACATGTCGTTGTCATTCAGAATGACAAATAGCCTGCGTCCCTCGGCGCCCGCGTTGTTCAGCGCCTCATAGGCCATCCCAGCGGTTATCGACCCGTCCCCAATGACAGCAATCGCATCGCCTGTCGGCTGGCCCATATCGCGGCCGATGGTAAAGCCCAAGGCAGCAGAGATGCTGGTCGAGCTATGCGCCGCACCGAACGGGTCGAAGACGGATTCGCTGCGTTTGGTAAACCCCGACAACCCCCCGCTTTGCCGC
>SKWJ01000309.1 GCA_007128995.1 Paracoccaceae bacterium | reverse complement strand
GCGCCAGAAGAAGAAAATGCGCGCTTGCGTGCCATTGTAACCGCGTTGATTGATCGCTCGGAGCGTGCGGCACAAGGGCCTAATCGTCCTATGGGGCAACTCAATCATGTCGTGGCACTGGAACAGCAGATCCGTTCGCGCACACGCGATCTGGCTGAAACGCTGGATCGTTTGCGCGTGACGAATGCGCGGCTCTCTCAGGCCGAGCGTGAAGCTGTCAGCGCCCGCAACAGTCTGGCCGATGCGCTGGAAGCCATGAGCGAAGGTTTCGCCATGTTCGATTCCAGCGACACATTGACAATGTGCAACTCGCGCTTTTGTGCCGATCTGGTCGATGTCCGTCGCCGGATCGGGCCCGGCCTGAGCTTTCGTGACTACGTGCGCATCGTTTCCGAGAGCCCCGCACTCAATCTGCCTGATCCGGCAGCCCGCGTGAACTGGGTGCGCCAGCGGCTTGAAAGTCATCGCCGTCGCGATGTCAACTTCATGGTCCCGCTTGTCGAGGATCAGTGGTTGCAGGTTTCCGAACAGCGCATGGCGTCCGGCGGGACCGCAGTTACCCAGACTGACGTGACAGCGATGGTGCGCAATGCCCGCGAGGAGCGCACCAAACTTCTGGATGAGCAGGCACAGATGGTCCGCGCAACTCTGGATCATATTGACCAGGGTGTCGTGATCTTTGATGCCAAGGCGCGGCTGGCTGGCTGGAATCGGCGTTTACGAGAAATGTTCTCGCCCCCGGTCGATCTGCTGGCAACGGGGACGCCCTTCATCGCTTTGCTGAATAATCTTGTCCGGCGGCAGCAACTGGGGGATGTGAACATCAGCAAGGTGCTGACCGACTGGGTCAGCGGTCCGCCATTTCGCCCCCCACTCAATCTCGAAATCGTGCAGGAAGAAGGCGCGGTTCTCGAACTTTCGGCGCAGGCCATGCCTGACCGGGGGTTTGTGATGTCATTCACGGATCTTACCAAAGAACGCCGCGCAATCGCCGAAATGCACCGCCTGAACGAGACATTGGAAGCACGTGTGCGGGCGCGCACTGTTGAACTGGAATCGGCTCGCGATGCGGCTGAACGCGCCAATGCATCAAAGTCGCGCTTTGTCGCGTCGGCCAGCCATGACCTGCTTCAGCCGCTGAATGCCGCGAAGCTGTTTCTGGCTTCGCTGTCCGCGACAGAACTTGATCCTGCACAAGCCAGACTGACAGAGCGTATCGTCAGTGCCTTCGGATCTGTCGAGCAGATCCTGGGTGCGCTTCTCGACATCTCGAAATTCGATATCGGGGCCGCGCGCGCAAAGACAGAGGTATTCGCCCTCGCACCGCTGCTGGAGCGTCTGCGAGAGGAATTCCTGCCAGTGGCCCAGAAGCGCGGTCTTGAATTGAGGGTCTGCACCTCGCAGGCGCATGTGCGCAGCGATCCTGTATACCTCAAACGCATCTTGCAGAACCTCTTGTCTAATGCCATCCGCTATACCGACAGTGGGCGGGTCGTGCTTGGGATAAGGCGCAAGGGCGCCTCTCTCAGTCTGGAGATCTGGGATACAGGTCCGGGCATTCCCGATGACAAGCAGTCCGAGATCTTTCAGGAATTCACGCGACTGGATCCCAGTGGTCGGGATGGCGGCATGGGGCTTGGTCTGGCCATCGTCGAACAGGCCTGCGCATTGCTGAACCATCCGCTGGAGCTGCGCTCTCAGCTTGGCAAAGGCACCATGTTTGCGGTGACCGTGCCACAGTGCTCGGACGCAAAACCTGTTGCCATGACCGTTGCCCCCAACGAGCAACGCGATGTTTTGGAAGATCTTCTTGTTCTTGTCGTCGAGAATGATGCAGATGTCCGCGCGGCCATGATCGGCGTTCTGGAAGACTGGGGCACCAGCCCGATTGAAGCCGCAGACATCGCACAGGCCGAAGCCCAGATTATGGAGCTCGGCGTGGCCCCTGATGTCATTCTGGCTGATTACCAACTGGATGACGGCGCGACCGGGCTGGATCTGATAATTGCCTTGCGCGCACGCTATGGCGCGATTCCGGCAGTGCTGATCACAGCCAATCACGGCCCCGAACTGATTTCGCAAGCCGATGAGCACGGGATCGTGCTGATGACAAAGCCGCTGGCATTGCGCCGGTTGCGCAGATTATTGCAGCAGATGCCACTTTACATGCGCGATGGCGACGCAACGACTGATGCCACCGCACGTCAGGGCGACCAAAGCTACTGGCTGCTTCCCGAGGGTTGACGTGTCATGGCTTGCACGGCTCGCCTGCAAGATAGGTTTGCACCACGGCACGGTCATCGCCCATGACCAGAAGAGTGAACAATTCATCCATCAGCCCGCGTGCGCGGTCCATGCGCAAATCCATGGCCGGTGTCGCCCGTGCGTTCAGCACCACAAGATCGGCCTCGCTGCCCTTGTCGAGCGTGCCAATGCGGTCTTCTAGCCCCAAGACCACCGCATTGCCGCGTGTGATCCAGTGAAACGCGCGGTAAGGGTGAAGCCGTTGCCGATTCAACTGCAGAACCTTGTACCCTTCTGCAAGTGTCTGAAGCATGGAAAAGCTGGTGCCCCCGCCAATATCGGT
>SKWJ01000034.1 GCA_007128995.1 Paracoccaceae bacterium | reverse complement strand
ATTTTATGCGTATATTTTCGCTTAGCCCCTCAATGCCGGGCCGCAACCCGCATATTCCGCGCACCACAAGGCTGATCTTCACACCTGCTCCGGACGCACGGTAGAGCGCATCGATGACATCCGCATCGATGATTGAATTCATCTTCGCCCAGATTTCTGCAGGGCGCCCGGCCCGCGCGGCATCGGCCTCGGCATCAATCAGTTCGATCAGACGCTCTTTCAGCGAAAGCGGCGAGATCGCAAGATTCTCCAGACAGGCAGGTTCGGCATATCCAGAGACATAATTGAAGACGCGCGTCGCATCCCGGCCCAATGCAGCATCGCAGGTGAAGAGTGAGAGATCAGTATAAATACGCGCAGTAATCGGATGGTAGTTGCCGGTGCCCCAATGCGTATAGGTCACCAGCCTGTCACCTTCGCGGCGGACAACGGTGCTGATCTTGGCATGTGTCTTGTAATTGACAAACCCATAGACGACATGGGCGCCTGCCCGTTCCAATCTGCGGGACTGTCGGATATTGGCGGCCTCATCAAAGCGGGCCTTCAACTCGACCAGCGCCGTGACCGATTTCCCGGCTTCCGCGGCCTCGCACAAGGCGGCCACGATCGGGCTGTCGCGCGAGGTGCGATAAAGCGTCTGGCGGATCGCAAGCACATCCGGGTCACGCGCCGCCTGTTCAAGGAAACGCACCACCATGTCGAATGTCTCATACGGGTGGTGCAGCAGCATGTCTTTCTGCCGGATTGCCGCAAACATGTCACCGTGATGATCCTGAACCCGCTCCGGCACGCGCGGCGTGAAGGTTGGCCACAACAGATCCGCTCGCTCATCAAGGACGAGTTCCTTCAGGGTCGAGATGCCCATGATCCCCTGCACCTCGATCACGTCGGTTTCGGGCACGTCGAGTTCTTCCATGACGATATCCCGCAGATCGGGGGGCGCATCCGCCGAGATCTTCATGCGCACCACTTCTCCCCGACGCCGACGTTTCAGCGCAACCTCGAACTCTCGGACAAGGTCTTCGGCTTCTTCCTCGACTTCAAGATCGCTGTCGCGCAGCACCGAGAATGTACATGACCCAAGTAGCTTGTAGCCGGGAAAAAGGCTGTCCATCTCTGCAAGGATGAGTTCCTCCATCGGTAACAAACGGATCGGATTGGTACTCAGGCGGACAAAACGGTCGATCTGGCTGGGGACAGGAACCAGTGCATCAAGCTTGCGCCCCCGCTTGTCCTGAAGCTTCAGTGCCAACGAAAAGCCGGCATTGGGGATAAACGGAAAGGGATGCGCAGGATCAATGGCAAGGGGTGACAGAACAGGGAAAACATGCTGCAGGAAATGATCGCTCAGATAGATACGGTCATCAGCCGTCAGATCGTGATGCGACAGAATGACGATCCCGGCATCGCCCAACAGCGGGCGCAGCTCTGACCAGATCGTCTGCTGATAGTCCATCAATCGCCGGGCGTCCTCATGGATCAGGACAAGCTGCTCTGCGGCCGTCAGTCCGTCTTCGGACGGCGTTGTGTTTCCTGCACGGGCCAGCTCGCGCAGCCCGGCGACGCGCACAGTATAGAACTCGTCCAGATTCGTTGCCGAAATCGACAGAAACCGGACACGTTCAAGAAGTGGGACACGCGGGTTCATCGCCTCTTCAAGAACACGCCAGTTAAACGCCAGCCATGAAAGCTCGCGATTGAAAAACCGTTCCGGACCTTCGGGGTCAAAGCCCTCCAGACGCACAGGCTGTGGGAAAGGGGCGCTCAGAAAATCTGCTGAGAACCCCTCGGTATCTGACTGGGCGGGTTCGGGCTGACTTTGAAGTGACACGTTCATATCCGGAGTAAAATGATCAAAAATCAAGGCGTGGCAGGAATATGCGCTGTCATCTGCGCGCACGCAACACGGATTGCCCCCCGGATGTCAGCGTCAGGCGTCCGGCGTCCTTGTCCAGGATATAACCGTCGACCTTTGGCAGGATCGCATTGAACTTCACCTCCTGCTCACCCAGCCCTTCCGGGCAGGACATCCGGGTGCTGGCAAGCCGCTCTACAACAAGAATGCCGCCATGCCGCCTGTAGCCGCCAATCAGCCTGTTGCACCCGACAGACGCAACCATCCGGCCATCAGGGTAGAACACCAGTTCTGTCCGTGACGGGAACAGCGCGGGCGTATCTTCGAGCGCACTGATATTCCAGACGCCGAAGGTAATATCCTCTTCAGGACGCGACAATGTGCATTCTGTCAATTCGGCACCATCTATCCGCAACACACCAGACTCGCCTTTCATGTGCAGCGACGTGGCTGGATTATCCGGATCGATATAAAGGACGCCCGAGGCGGCCACCTGCTGCTGCAGGGTTATCGCCTGTTCGTTCAACCGGATCCGCACAGTGTCGGGCAGGAACCCGATTTCGACCAGTTGGGTGCCGCAGGCAAGGAGGCCAGTCAGTCCCATTGCCGGAATGCGCGGCGCGCGCAATACACCAAGATCAACCTCGGTCTCGCCGGCTGCGATCATCACAGGCTCGCTCAGCCAGAAACGCTCTTCCATCGCGCGCAGCCCCACACGCAGCACGAGGGGAACCT
>SKWJ01000258.1 GCA_007128995.1 Paracoccaceae bacterium | reverse complement strand
GCAGGGCCAGCTGGCCCTGCATCTGCCAGAAATGTTCCGGATGAAAGCGCATGTCATGCCACGCCTGTCCCGCCTTGTGACATTGGTGTTCTGTCTTCTAGTCGCTGGCCTTGCGCCGGATCGGGGACGCGCACAGCAAACCCCGTTGCAGGATGTGCTGCAATCCGTGCAGCCGCTGGTTGCCAGTCCGTCGCGTGCCACCGTGGCCGAGGTGCTGTCGGCCCTGCAAGCCGCAGATGCGCCGGGAACACCTGCCTTTCTGCGCGCATGGGCAGACCGCGAGCTTGTCGAGCGGCCCGAAGACGGGCAGTTCTTTTTCACGCGCGACAGTGCTGAGGGCGGCATTGTTCTGATCGATGTCGATAGCGGCGCAGATGTGGCACAGGTCAGCACGCGCGATGTCAACCAGATCCGCCCGAATGCCGGGGTGCGCCGGGAAATCGGCGCAGCGCTTGTCAGTTTCGAACTGATGCACCCGGACCCGGACCGGCGGCTCAGGGCACTGGATGCGATCGGCCGCAGCCCTGATGCAGAGCAGATCGAGGCACTCGCGCAGGCGCTTGAGGCCGAGCAGGAGGCGCGCATTGCAGTGCGCATGGCCCGGCTGCTGGACCTGCTGAATGCGCGCTTCGCATCTGATACGGCCACCCGCGTCGATGCGATCGAGGGGTTGCGGGGCGATATCAGCACCGAGGCGCGCCGCGTTCTGAACCAGACCCTGCAAACCCGGTCCGAGTTTGCCACCGACATACCCGAGGGCACCAATCTGGCCCGTATCCGTGTGCCGGGCGATGACACGGATCTTCTGGCTGCTTATGCAATCCTGTCAGATGCCGGGCTGGCCCCGCCAAGGCCGGGCCGGAATGCGATCCGCGATGCGCTGCGCGCAAATGTCGTTGATGGCACTGTCGGGGGGGTGCCGGTGCATCTGCTGACCACGGATGAGATGCGCCGCGACGCTTATCGGGCGCTGCAGGACGCGGGCACTGTGCCGGCGCTGGTCACCGAAGCCGATATGCGCGCTGCGGTCGCGGAGTATGTCTTTTTCGATGCTTATCTGGAACCTGATCCGGCAGTGACCGAGGCTGCGCGCGACAGTCTCGACAGCACCCGAACCGCCATTTCGCTGTGGCAGTTTGCCAGCCTCTCGCTGGATGCGCTGTCGCTTGCGTCGATCTTCTTTCTGGCGGCTATCGGGCTGGCCATCACCTTTGGTGTGATGCGCGTCATCAATATGGCGCATGGCGAGTTCATCATGATGGGGGCCTATACGGGCTATGTTGTTCAGACCGTGATCCCCAGTTACACCACCTCGCTTGTCATTGCCCTGCCGCTGGCCTTTGCCGTGACCTTTGCCGCAGGTGTGGCGATGGAGCGTCTGGTCATCCGGCATCTGTATACGCGCCCGCTGGAAACGCTGCTGGCCACCTTCGGCATTTCGATTGCCTTGCAGCAACTGGCGAAGAATATCTTCGGCACGCAGGCCCGTCCGCTGACCGCCCCCGACTGGCTGGCAGGTGCGATACAGGTCAATGATGTTGTCTCGGTCGCCTCGATCCGGGTGGCAATTTTCGTGATGGCGCTGCTGTTTCTGCTGTTGCTGCTATATATCCTGAACCGTACGCGGCTGGGGCTGGAAGTGCGCGCGGTCACGCAGAATCCCGGCATGGCCGCCAGTATGGGGATCAACCCTGACCGGATCAACATGCTGACATTCGGCCTTGGCTCGGGGATTGCCGGTGTTGCCGGGGTTGCCATCGGGCTGGTGGCGCAGGTCACCTCTGAGATGGGGGCCAACTACATTGTGCAAAGCTTCATGACAGTGGTGGTCGGCGGTGTCGGGTCGGTTTTCGGCACGCTGGCGGGCGCCACGCTGATCGGCTTCCTGCAAAAGGGGATCGAGTGGTTCAATCCGGCCAACACATTGGCGGCGCAGACCTTCATGGTGCTGTTCATCATCCTGTTCATACAGTTCCGGCCCAAGGGCATCGTCGCCCTGAAGGGTCGCGCTGCCGGAGACTGACCGCATGTCGCTTGATATCCCCCGCAGCACCGCAGCCCCCGCCGCGAAGCCGCGCAGTTTTCTTCATGAAAACCCTTCGGTCCTGTGGTTCATGGGTTTGCTGGGCGTGTTCACTGTCGCTGTCACGGTCCTGTCCGAAGGCTTCGGGCTGGGGCTGATTTCCACCAATCTGGTCAAGATCCTCGGCATGACGCTGTGTCTGTGCCTGATTGCTATCGCGATGGATGTGGTCTGGGGCTATTGCGGCATCCTCAGTCTTGGCCATTTCGCGTTTTTCGGCCTTGGCGGCTACGCCATTGGCATGTGGCTGATGTATGCGCGCACCGAAATCGTGATCCGCGACAGTCTGGGCCGGGGCACAATTCCCCCCACCGAACTGGAAGTGTCCGAAGCCGTGGCTGCGCAGATCTTCGGTGTTGTTGGCAGTTCCGAATTGCCCTTGATCTGGACGTTCGCAGGCTCTTTGCCGTTTCAACTGGCGATGGTGGTTCTGGTGCCGGGGCTGTTGGCGCTGGTCTTTGGCTGGCTGGCGTTCCGTTCGCGGGTCACGGGTGTCTACCTGTCGATCCTGACGCAGGCGATGACGCTGGCCCTGTCGCTCTACCTGTTCCAGAACGATACCGGATTGCGCGGAAACAACGGTCTGTCGGGGCTTCAGAATATTCCCGGCTTCCAGCATGTTCCCCAATCCATCATCTCGATGTGGTTCTTCTGGGCCTCTGCCTTTGCGCTTGGGGCGGGCTATCTGCTGTTTGCCTGGGTCGTGTCGGGGAAATTCGGTTCGGTTATCCGTGCCATCCGCGACAATGAAGCGCGGGTGCGGTTCCTTGGCTATAATGTCGAAGGCTATAAGCTTTTTGTGTTCACCATTACCGCGGTTATCTCGGGCATTGCAGGCGCGCTATATTATCCGCAGGCGGGGATCATAAACCCGGCCGAGATTGCACCAATTGCCAGTATCTATCTGGCGGTCTGGGTTGCCATCGGCGGGCGCGGACGGCTTTACGGCGCGGTCATCGGTGCGGCCTTCGTATCACTTCTGTCAAGCTGGCTGACCGGCGGCGGCGCCCCAAATGTCGATCTGGGCTTGTTCCGAATTGTCTGGACCGACTGGTGGCTGGTGCTGCTGGGTCTTGGGTTTGTCGCGGTCACACTGTTCTTTCCAAAGGGTATTGGTGGGTTGTTTGACTATCTGGTCAGGAAAAAGCCATGAGCACGCTTCTCGAAGTATCTGGCGTGTCGGTCACGTTTGACGGGTTCCGCGCCATCAACAATCTGTCGATTGCCATTGGCGAACCGGAATTGCGCGCCGTGATCGGCCCCAATGGTGCGGGCAAGACCACCTTCATGGATATCGTGACCGGCAAGACGCGGCCCGATGAGGGTCGTGTGCTGTGGGGAGAGCGCTCTGTCGATCTGCTGAAATACTCGGAAAGCCAGATTGCCAAGATGGGCATTGGCCGCAAGTTCCAGAAACCTACCGTGTTCGAGGATCAGAGCGTGCGCGACAATCTGGCCATGGCGCTGAAGAACAGGCGCGGGCCGTTCTCTGTTCTGATGTGGAAAGCGACAGCGCAGGATGCGGCGCGTATCATTGAACTGGCAGAGGAAGTGGGCCTGTCCGAGCGGCTGGATGACAGCGCGGGCATCCTCAGCCATGGCCAGAAGCAATGGCTTGAAATCGGAATGCTGCTGGCGCAGGACCCGCGCCTGCTGCTGGTCGATGAGCCCGCGGCCGGAATGACCCCGGCCGAGCGAGAACATACCACTGACCTGCTCAAACGCGCCGCACAAAGCCGCGCCGTGATGGTGATCGAGCATGACATGGAATTCATCCGCCGCCTCGACTGTCGGGTTACTGTCCTGCATGAAGGCGCGGTTCTGGCTGAGGGAAGTCTGGATCACGTCACGCGAAACCAGCAGGTGATCGATGTTTATCTGGGGCGCTGAGACATGCTGAAAGTCGAAAACCTGACATTGCACTACAGCGCCTCGCAAATCCTGTGGGGGGTGTCACTGGAAGCGCGGCGCGGTGCTGTGACGGCGGTGATGGGCACGAATGGGGTCGGCAAGACATCGTTGTTGCGGGCGATTGCAGGTCGTCACCCCTACTCAGGCGGCACGATCACGCTGGACGGGCAGGTTCTGGATCATCCATCGGCGGCGCAGGCTGCGCGTGCAGGCATCGCCTATGTGCCGCAGGGGCGCGAAGTGTTCCCGCTTCTGACCGTGACCGAAAACCTGCAAACAGGTTTTGCCTGCCTGCCGCGCTCTGAGCACAAGATCCCGCCGCGCATCTATGAACTGTTCCCGGTGCTGGACCAGATGAAGAACCGGCGCGGGGGGGATCTGTCGGGCGGGCAGCAACAGCAACTGGCGATTGCCCGCGCGCTGATTGCACGGCCCAAGGTGCTGCTGCTGGACGAACCGACCGAGGGCATTCAGCCCAATATCATCAAGCAGATCGGCAAGGTGATCGAACTCTTGCGCGAAGAGGGCGAGATCGCAATCGTGCTTGTCGAGCAGTTCTTTGACTTCGCCTATGGTCTGGCCGATGAGTTCTGCGTGCTCAATCGCGGCGAGGTTGTCTTGTCAAAACCCGCAGCCGAGGTGACGCGACAGGACATTCTGGAGCGGGTCTCTCTCTGAGAGGGCTACCCGCCCCATCATCGCCACAGGTTGCGCGATGGGGCGGCATTTGCATTTGGCTGATGCGGATCAGTCATAGCGCAGATCGCGTGCCTTCCCTCGGAAAATGTAATAGGAAAGCGCGGAATAGCCCGCGATGACCGGCAGCACGATCAGGACACCGATCAGGATGATGAACAGGCTTTCCGGGGCCGCGGCAGCGTCATAGATCGTCACCTTGTCTGGTACGACAAACGGATAGAAGCTGTAGGCCAGGCCCGTAAAGGCAAGGATATACAAAAGGCTCGCCCCGGCGAAAGGCAGCCAGGCAAAGCCGTCATCCGCAACCTGCCTTGTGCGCAATATCCCCCACAGCCCCGCGACCAGCGCAAAGGACAGAAGCGGCAAGGGCGCCAGCACGAAGAATTCAGGCACCGAAAACCACCGGTCCCAGATCCGCGCGCTGACCAACGGTGTGGCGAGGGACACTGCCCCCAACCCTGCCGCCACGGCCCACAGCGTCCGGCGCGCCCAGAGGATGGCTTGGCCCTGAAGCCCGCCTTCGGTCTTCAGGATCAGCCAGCACGCCCCGAGAAAGGCAAACCCTGCTGTCAGTGCAAAGCCGGTCAGCATGGCAAAGACATGCGCGCTCCAGGAATGGTCCAACCCCATGATGTAGAACCCCAGCATGTAGCCTTGCGACAGTGCCGTCAGAAGCGAACCGCCAAAGAAGGCGCGATTCCAGAGTGCCTTTTTCGGTGCTGGCACCTTGGCGCGAAATTCAAAGGCCACGCCGCGCAGGATCAGCCCGATCAGCATCAGCGCGACGGGCAGGTAAAGCGCGGTCAGAATCGCCCCATGTGCGACCGGAAATGCCACCAGAAGCAGCCCCACGGCCATGACAAGCCAGGTTTCATTGGCATCCCAGAATGGGCCTATCGAGGCGACCATGCGATCTTTCTGCGCGTCAGTCGCCAAAGGCGTCAGGATGCCGACCCCCAGATCAAACCCGTCAAGGACCACGTAGATCAGGATCGACAACCCCATGAGCGCGGCAAAGATGACGGGCAGGGTGATGGTCGGATCGCCTGGAATGAAGCTCATGCTGTCCTCCTTTCAATGGTCTGAACCGGGTCATTGACAGGGCGGCCAAGGGCCGGTGCGTCTGGCGCTGTGGCCCCCAGCGCCGCGCGGCGGGCCAGATACAGGATCAGCCCAAGATACGCGACCAGTAGCAGGGCATAAACCGCCAGATAGGCCAGCAAGGTTGACAGAACCAGCGTCGGTGGCACGTTGCTTATCGCCTCGCGCGTGGTCAGTACGCCCTGCACCAGCCACGGTTGGCGCCCGATTTCGGTCGTGTACCAGCCCGCCAGCGTGGCAAGCCATCCCGAGAATGCCATCGGAACGAAGGCCCACAGAACCGGGCGCGGCAGGCTATCCATGCTGCGGCCGCGCCGCATCAGGAACACTGTCGCCCAGGACAGTGCGAGCATGGCCATCCCTGTGCCGACCATGACGCGGAACGACCAGAACACCGGTGCGACGGGCGGATGCTCGATGCGGCCATCTTCGGACACGAAATCGTCCAACCCCGGCACGACACCCTCCCGGCTATGTTGCAGGATCAGGCTTGCGCCTGAAGGTATGCCAAGCTCAAAGCGGTTTTCGCGCGCCGCTTCATCGGGCAGGGCAAACAGCAACAGGGGCACATGGCTGCCGGTCTGCCAGTTGCCTTCCATTGCGGCGACTTTGGCTGGCTGATGCTCAAGCGTATTCAGACCATGAAGATCGCCCGCATAGATTTGCAACGGGATCAGCAGCGCCCCCATCACTGTCCCGGTGCGGAAGGTTTTCCGCACGGCCTGACTGCGGTCGCCCATCATCCAGCGGATTGCCGAAACCCCGGCAAGAACGAATGCCACAGTCAGCCCAGAGGCCAGCAGCATATGCACAAGGCGATATGGCATCGAGGGGTTGAAGATCACCTCCCACCAGCTTGTCACATGGGCCACGCCATCGCGCAATTCGAACCCGGCCGGTGTGTGCATCCAGCTGTTGAGCACAAGGATCCAGAACGCTGAGAGGGTCGTGCCGATGGCGACAAGCAGCGTCGCGCCGGTATGCGCCCAGCCCGGCACGCGCCGAAAGCCGAACAACATGATGCCAAGAAAGACGGCTTCCAGAAAGAAGGCAGTCACGATCTCATAGGCAAGGAGGGGACCTGCGATATTCCCCACGCGCTCCATGAAGCCAGACCAGTTCGTCCCGAACTGGAACGACATCGTGATGCCCGACACGACACCCAATGCGAAGGTGACCGCAAAGATCTTCACCCAGAAGAAATAGGCGTCCATCCAGACCGGGTCGCCGGTGCGCGCATAGCGCAGCTTGAAGAAGACCAGCACCCAGCCAAGGGCAATGGTGATGGTCGGAAACAGGATGTGAAAGCTGATATTCGCCGCGAACTGGATCCGCGACAACATCAATGTGTCCAGCATGTCCATGGATTAAATCTCCGGTTTCGTCTTGCGGGCTGGCAGCAGCCGCGCCTTGCGGGCAAATTGCTGAAGTCGCGCGCCCATATTCAGCAGCGCAACCAGCCGTTCGGTTTCAAGGCGGTTCATTTCGTCATACCAGCCAGTGAGAAGTTCGATCAGCTCGCGCATTTCGGTGATGCGGGCATGGGCATAGGCATCGTCGCGCGGGGTCTGGCGCATCTCCAATTGGCGCAGTTTGGTCAATGTCGGGTCGATTTCGCGTTTCTTGCGTTCCTCGACCAGTGTTCGGACGATCTGCCACATATCATCGGGGGTCTTGAAAAAATCACGCCGGTCACCCGGTTTGTGGCGCAGCTCGACAAGATTCCAGCCTTGCAATTCTTTCAGGCTCATCGAGACATTGGAGCGCGATACCCCCACCCGCGCGACAAGGTCGTCAGCGCAAAGCGGATTTTCTGACAGAAAGAGCACGGCATAAATCTGGCCGACAGTCCGGTTTATCCCCCAGCGAGAGCCCATCTCGCCGAAATGAAGCATGAATTCCTGTTGCAGATCGCTGAGCATGATGCATTCCTGAAGTTTCAGACATTTCTGAAATTTCAATATAAAATACATATTAACTTTTCGATGTGACACCTTGGCACGTCTGCTGTGGCGGGGGTGGCTGGCCTTCGGGCGGGGCGCAATTCCGCTCGCGCCAAGGTCTTTCTTCAAGACGCTTGTTTACAATAACGACAGGACCGCCCATCTATCAGGCGTAACGCGCCGTCAGGCTTTTGCACCATGCGCCATCTGGCCCTTCTCCTTGGTCTTGTGTTGGTTTTCGCCAGCCTTCCGTCCGCGCATCGCGCTGCGGGTGGCGCTGTCGGGTCGGAAGTGTTCCCTGCTGGCGCGCTGCTTCTTCCGGCAGAAGGTTCTGCGCGCGCTGGCCATCGTGCAGAGGCAGAGCCAACTGACAAGGCGTCTGATGCCACGACGGGCCGGATCGCGCAGGCAGTTCCAAAGCTTTCATCGAAGCTCACTCACAGGGCAGATGATGCGTCTACGTCAGACTGGCGCACTACCCTATTTCCGAATCCTGCCCGCGCGCCCCCCGGTTTTTCCTGAACAGCAGGCCGCCACCCGATTTCAGGGTGTGTTTCAGCAAAATATCAGGAGAACGCAGATGGATACTCTGCGATTATGGCTTGTGGTCGGCTTTTTTGCCGGGACCATGATCTACACTGTACTTGTCATGATCTTTCAGCCGGTCTGATCGACGCAATCGCGCAAAGCCGGGCAAGGCTAGGCCTGCCTCGCCGACGATCCGGGTGCTGCCGCGCGCGAACGCGACACGGGGCGGAGCTTTATTCCAATACTTGCGGCGGTCTGGGTTCAGATCAACAGGGTGCCGGGCGTTTCGATCCGGGATTTCAACATGGCCATGAACCTTGCCGCATCAGCCCCATTGAGAACACGGTGGTCATAGGACAGATCCAGCGGCACCATGGGCACAGGGCGCGGGGTGCCGCCGTCCCAGACGGTGACGGTTTCCGTGCGTGTGATGCCGAGGATCGCCAGTTCGGGCGGGTTGACGATGGGGGTGAAGCCCAGCCCACCGATCCCGCCCAGATTGCTGATGGTCATCGAGGCGCCACCCATCTCGTCGGGTGCGATCTTGCGGATCTGCGCGCGCGCTGCCAGATCTGCGATCTCGGCAGAGAGCTGCCACAGCCCTTTTGTGTCGGCATTGCGGATGACCGGAACCATCAGACCGTGGGGCGTATCCACGGCGATGCCGATATGGACGTAATCTTTCAGGGTCAGGGTCTTGCCATCTGCCGACAGCGAGGCGTTGAAACGGGGAAACGCGCGCAACGCACGCGCCAGCGCCATGACATGAAACGCGAGTGCTGTAAGTTTGATCCCGCGCGCGCGCGCTTCGTCGCGCCATGTCATGCGCAACCCCTCGATGGCCGAGATATCCGCGCGGTCGTGATGGGTGACTTGCGGGATCAGCGCATGGGCCGCGCCCAGATTGCGCGCCGCCAGTTGTGCAAAGCGGCTCATCGGTTCCGTGGTGACTGGCCCATGCGCGCTGTGATCGACCTCCCAGTAGCTGGTATCGCCTGTTTGGGCGGCAGGGGCAGAGGCGCTCAGGTCTTCTGGGCCCATTGTCTTGCGCCCCAATTCGCGGGCGCGCGCGTCGATATCGACGCCCTGTTCCAGCGCCATGCGCCGTGTGCTGGGGCTTGCGATGACGTCCGACATGTTTGCTCCTTACCAGCTGGCCGAGATATATTGCGTTTCCATGAACTCCAGCATGCCTTCATGCCCGCCTTCGCGCCCAAGCCCCGATTGCTTGGTCCCGCCAAAGGGCGCCGCAGGGTCGCTGACAAGGCCGCGGTTCAGGCCGACCATGCCATAATCCAGCCGTTCGCAGACCTGCAGACCGCGCCGGAACTCGCCCGAGAAGACATAGGCCACCAGCCCGTATTCAGTGGCATTGGCGCGACGGATCACATCGTCCTGATCGGTGAAGGTCTGGAGCGCGGCGACAGGGCCAAAGATTTCATCATGCACGCAATCGGCAGTTTCGGGCACATTCGATAATACAGTCGGCGGGTAGAAATAGCCTTTGCCCGCAGGGATTTCCCCGCCGCATTCCAGCGTCGCGCCTTTTGCAATCGCATCCGCCACAAATTCCGCCACCTTGTCGCGGGTTGCGGCATTGACCAGCGGGCCGACATCGACGCTCGGGTCCGTGCCATCGCCGACCTTCAAGGCCGACATGGCAGAACTCAGGCGGCGCGTGAATTCGGCCGCGATCTTCTCATGCACATAGATGCGGTTGGCCGCCGTGCAGGCCTCGCCCAGATTGCGCATCTTGGCCAGCATTGTGCCTTCAATTGCCACGTCCATATCGGCATCGTCGAACACGATCACGGGCG
>SKWJ01000390.1 GCA_007128995.1 Paracoccaceae bacterium | reverse complement strand
TGAATCGCTTTTCTTGGCAAAGGTTGACAGCGAGGTGACCTCCTCGGGCGGCTCCGCTCTGGGAGATGGTGAAAGCAACGCATATGGCGGCGCGATCGCCACCAATGTCCAGCTTGGCGGCGCTCTGGCCCGGGTGGTCGGCTCGCAGATAACGGCCGGGCTCGCTTCTGCTGCGCTGGAGGTCGGAGCAGATGAAAGCTTTGGCGCGGCAGGTGATGTGACCGTGTCCGCGCGCAACGATACGCGTTTTTCAGCCGTGACCAGCTTTACTGCCGAAACCGGCGACAAGGCGCGCAACCTGACCCTGGCGTTCAACAGCGTCGGCTGGCGACCCTCCAACGTGCTGTTCAATACTGTCGATGCGCTGATCGGCTCGCCTGAAGTTTCGGAGGCCTTCAATGGCGAGGATCCGGCCGATGCGGTGGCGTTGGTCGAACGCTCGGACCTGGCCGCTGCTGGCGCTGTGTCGGTGATGGCGGTGAATTCCGCCCGGATCGAGGCACTTCTGTCGAACGAGACCACCAGCGAGGCCGGGGCGCTGAAAGGGGCCTCAGGCAGCACAATGGGTTTGGTACTGACGTCCAACAAGGTGTCGGCGGGCGCAAGGGCGGTGGTCGAGGGGAATACAGCTGCCGCCAATAGCATCCGCGCTGCTGGCGGTGTGACGGTCGATGCCGTCAACAGTGCCGTCATCAACGCGACCAACACACTGGAATTCAAGACCAGCGTCGAGAACCGCCTTGGCGTCGATCTGATCTATGCCTTCCTCGAAGATGCCGCAAAGCGTTACCGTTACACAACCTTCTCGGGCGCGCAGAACTTGCAGTTCGGTGACATCGTGCGGATCGGCTCAAATGCCGAAACGCTTGAGGGAGATTTCTCCGAAGGCGATCTGCTGCTCTATCTGGCCAATAGCGCCTATACGCTACAATCCGGGGTCCAGACCCTGCAGCCCGGTGACAGGCTTTATATCCGCGAAGTAATCACCGACACCGATGGCACCGTCCTGTTGCCGCGCGGAAGCCTTTTCGTTTTCAACGGGTCTGAAGAGGAAATCGACCTCGGCGCGCTGACGGCGGCCGATCTTGGCGACACGTCGCGCTGGACGCCCACATCCGGATCATCGGTAGATTTTCGTACGACCGTCGATCTTGCCGCGGTCGATTACCGCAGCAGCGACTGGCTGAAGCTTCCGTCAGGCTCTTTGCTTGACCTGATCCCCAACTGGCTGAGCCTGAACGCCTCAAGTTCGGATGGCTCGGCCGTCGCAGGGCTGAAGGCGGTGAATGACGTGCGCGGCGAAACACTGGCCCGGCTGACGAACATGCATGTCGATGCCGCTGGCATGAGCTTTGCCGGTGCTGCACCATCGGGCGCCGATGGTGTTTCGGTCACTGCCGACAACCAGTCGCGGCTGAACGCGCTGAACAAGGGCCATGTCCTGGTTTCGGGCGGTTCTGTCTTTGTCGGCGGAAGCACGCTGGGCGTCAATGTCAACATTGCGACCAACCTGGTTCTGGGCAGCGCAACAGCCGAGATCGAGGCTGCCGCGATCAAGAGCAGAGCTGGCGATGTCGTGGTCGACGCCACCAACCGTGCGACAATAGAGGCCGATATCGACACAGAAACCGCCGTCTTCGGTGGTGGAGATTCCAAGGCCGTCGGCATCACGCTGGCCTTCAATGCTGTCGGTTACAAGCCGCAGAACCTGCTCTTCAATCTTGTCGACACCTTCCTTGGCACGTCACTGTCCGGCAGTGACCGCGCCGCGGCCCAGGCCCGGATTATCGACAGCACGCTCGATGTTTCGGGCGGGGGTGTTTCGGTGACGGCTGACTCGGTCGCCGGAATAGTGGCACGCATCGGCAATGCGGCGATAGCGACATCGATCACATTGCAGTCCAGTGCCAGCCTCTCGATCGCGCCGGTGGTGGCGTTGAACCGTTCTGCCAGCGCCGCCAGTGCCGTGATCAGGGGCGGATCGGCCGGGGCGTCGGGTGCGGTTGTGGTCCGGGCAGAGGACTCTGCCGCCATAACCGCCGAGGTACTTGCGAGTTCGATCGCGGTCGGCATATCCGGAAGTACCGGCGCAAGGTCGGCATCGTTTGCTGCCAGCTTCGCCCGAAACGAGTTGATTTCCGACGTTCTTGCAGATGTCACTCAAATGTCGACGCTGGCGGCTGCCGCCATCGCGGCAGAGGCTGTTCGGAGCGCTGAAATCCGTGCCACCGGACGGTCGACAGCGGTTGCGGTGGCGGTCAGCCTTGGCGGGGAAAGCAAGAAGGACGAAGGCGAGCAGGGCAGCGACAGCACTGATGGTTCCGGATCTGGTGATGGCAGCAGTGATGGCTCTGGTTCCGGTGGGGGCGACAGCGAGACAGATCAGACTGTCAGGGACGCCGAACTGGGCGCAAATATTGGCTTCAACGTCGCTACCGGGGGGCCGTTTTTCTTCCTTCCTAGTCTGCCGGGTCTTCCGAGCCCGCCTAGCATTCCGGTTCCCCCGCTATCAGGTGGCGGGGCCATCGCGGTCAATCGCGTGGCCGGAGGTGTTGAAGCCAGCATGCGCGAGGTGGGCCGCATCGAGGCGCGGACAGGAGATGTTTCGGTTACGGCGCAAAATGTGGCGTCGATCGATGCCGAAGTTTTGGCGGCGGTTGCCAACCTTGCGCTCTCGCGGACAAGTTCCACTGCGGTCGGCCTTGGTATTGCGGTTGCCGACAATCTGGTTGGTCTCCGGGCGCGCGCCGATGCGCCCGCAGCGCGCTACACCAGCGACGACACGCCTGTCACCCTCGAAAAGGGGGATGTCGTGCGGGTCGTCGGCGGACATGCCCGCACCGGCGATCTTTATCGCTTCTTGGGTAACGAACGGTCTTCCGATCTGATCGAAGAGGACGGCCAGCCAGTTGGCATCGACCTTGCCATCGAGGATTTCGGCGATACTGACCTTTGGGAGCGAGTCGATCTGTCCGATGCTCCGGATGCTGTGCGCGCGGTCATCGACGGGGCGGCGATCACAGCCGCCGGGTCGGTGACGGTCAGCGCAACGAACGAACAGCGCATCGACGCAACCATCATCGCCGGCACTCTCGCGCTCACTGGCGGCAAGACCGGCGTATCCGTGGGCGGCGCCGGTGTCGGGGTCGCCAACCGTATCCGCGGAGGTGCCGATGCGCTGGTGTCAAACCTGATCTCAGCCGAGGCGGCCGGCCTTTCGGTGACCGCGCTCGACGACAGCCGGATCGACGCCACCGCCATCGCCGGCTCGGTCGGGGCAGCTTTCGGCAAGACAGCGGTCGCGGTGTCGGTGGGCGTCTCTGTTGCGGTCAATGACATTGCCGGAACAGTTTCGGCGCGGGTGGCCGATTCCGGCCCCATCCTGATCTCTGGCGAGGTGCAGGTCACCGCGCGCGGGGCCGCGCCGGATGTCGGTGATGTCGCGCTTGGCAGCCTGACGGCGGAACAGCTCGACGATGCCACCGAAACCGGCATTCTTTCCTTCACGCTGGAAGGCACCGGGCTCACCGCCACCACCCTCGATCTGGCCGAAACCAATTCTGACGCGCTGCAGACGGTAATCAATGCGATCAACGCAGGGATTTCCGACTCGTCGCTGCGGATCGCCGCCAGCGCGGGCCAGATCACCGATGGCACCGTGTTCCTCGACGGGGCCGCGCGGGATCCGGACGGGGTTGCCCTGGCCGAGGGCTGGTCGATCACCGATGCCGCAGGCGAGGTCTTTGCGCTGGCCTTCGACGATGACGGCGCGCTGGAAGTCACCCGTATCGACCCCGCCGACAGGGCCGCCGATGCCGCCGTGCTGCGCACGCTGGTCGATGCGATCCGCGTCGGCACGCCCGAAGCCTTTGGCGATGCCGGACCGGTCGAGATCGACGCCGCCATCGCCGCCGGCGAAATCCGGCTTGGCCAGCGCGGCGAGGGGGCATGGGCCCTGCACGGCGCGCGGGGCGAGCTTTACCGGCTTGAGATCTCAGGCGACCGGCTGGTGGTGTCGGCCCCGGGCATCCGCAGCATCGCGGTAGCGGCGTCGCTGTCGGTCGGGATCGGCAAGAGCGGAATTGCCGTTTCTGGTGCCGGTGCCTTTGCCTTTAATGCCGTCGCCCAGGATGTTGCCGCGGTCGTGGAGGGCAGCGCACTCGGCACCCATGTGCCCCTTGGCGCGCTGACGGCCGCGAAACTCGACAACGCCACCGAAACCCAGATCGTGCAACTGGCGCTGGAAAGCCCTGCGCTGTCGCCGGTAGAGGCTACCGTAAGGGCGATCACGGCAACGCTCGATGCGGCCATTACAGATGGCGCGATCCTTTTGGCCGTGCTGGATGAAATTAACCCGGTGGCGCCCGAACCGTTCGACTACAATGAGGGGTTGATCAACTCCGGTGTTGTGACCATCGAGCGCGGACCCTCCTCCCCCGAAGGGGTCGAATGGTTTATCGAAAATGGGGTTTCCGGCGACTTCATGGTCATCTTCCTTTTTACCGACACAGGCGAGCTGGCGGTACAAGGAAGGTTTGGCTTCATTTACTTCACGGCGCCAATCGAGGAGTTCCGACGGGTTCAGTCTGTCGCGGACGTCACGGGCGCCCGGTTGGGTATCGCCGCGGCCGACACCCGGATGCTCGCCGCGGTCATCGAGGCGATCAACGGGGCGACGGCTGACGCGACGCTCCACATCGACGCCACCGCCGCACAGATCACTGCGGGTGACATCTTGCTGCAAGGCGACCCGATTGGCCCCGACGGCACCGCACTGGCAGGCGGCTGGTCGATCACCGACGCGGCAGGAGAGGTCTTCTGGCTGACCTTCGACGCGGATGGCGCGCTTGAGGTTGCGCGCGTCGATCCAGTCGACCGGGCCGCGGACGCCGCCGTTCTGTCAGAACTGATCACAGCCCTGCGCGAGGAACTGCCGCAGGCTTTTGGCGATGCCAGCCCGGCAGAACTGGCAGCGTCGATCCTCGCTGGGGACATTTCCCTCAAGCGTCTGGACGAAGGGGTCTGGGAACTGCATGGCGGGCCCGGTGTATCATATCGTCTGGAACTAGATGGCGCCCGACTGGCGGTTGTGTCTCTGGGAAGCGGGCTGTCGGTCACCGCCGAGAATGCGCGCGCGGTTGATGCGGTCGTGCTGATGGCTTCGGCTGCGGTCGGTCTGGGCAAAACTGGTGTTGGCGTGTCGCTTGGCGCAGCGGTCGCCCGCAACTCCATTACCGCTTTCGGTGCCGACGGTGGCGTGCGGGCGGAAATCATCGGCTCGACGCTCGGGCTTGATGACGCCGCCGCAGTGGTAGTTTCTGCAACCACGGCGCAGGCTGTCAACGCGATCGTCTTCGCCGGCAGCGCAGCGGTTGCGGGCGGCAAGACCGGAGTTGCCATCTCGGGTTCGGGCACCGTCGCGCTCAATCGTATTGACGTGGACGCCAGTGCCGGCATCCGCGATGTGGCTACCGACGACGCTCCTTCGGTCGTGGGGGGCAGGCTAATGGTCAGCGCCGCCAACAGTTCGGAAATCCGCGCCTTTGCCGGGGCGGCTTCGGTTGCCTTCGGGGCCGGCAAGGCCGGTGTAGCGATATCGCTGGCAGGGTCTTTTGCGCGCAACGTGATCAGCTCGGAAACCCGAGCCGAAGTGTCCGGGCTTGCCGGCGGGCTGCGCCTGAGCGGCCAAGGGGCCGGAACTGGCGCCGAGATCCGGATCGAGGCCCGCGACACTGCGCGGATTTCGGCGATTGTGGCGGCGGCGTCTTTTGCCGCAGGCTTCGGCAAGGTGGGTGTTGCTGTGGCAGGGGCCGGGGCCATTGCTGATAACCGGATCACCGGCGGCGTTGCTGCGCGGATTGACAGCAGCGATCTTGCGCTGGCTTCGGGGGATCTCTCGGTTCGTGCGGCCGGTGATGCGCGCATCCGTGCTGTTGTCGTGGCGGCGTCGGCAGCTGTTGCAGCCGGCAAGGTGGGCGTGGGAGCGGCGATCGGCGGCGCTGTCGCGATCAATAGCATCGGCTTTGTGCAGCAGGACCGAAGCGCACTTGGTCCCGACCATGTGCTGACAACTGGCAGGCCGATGTCGATTGCTTCGGGCGATGTCGTCTATATCGACGAAGGCATCCGATCCGGGCAGGCCTTCCGCTATGTGGCTGAAGCGCCGCTGCGTGCGGCCGAGTTCGCGGATCACGCGACGAATGCTCCGTTACCCGCCCGGATTGTGCAGGGCGAGATCATGCTCAATCATGCCACCGGAATGCTTTACCGCTACCTTGGTGACGCGGACCTCACCCCTGTGAGTTTTGACGATCTGAACCTGTCAGACGAGTCGCTGTGGCGGGCGGGCAGCCTGCTTGACTTGCAGGATTTCGGCAATCAGGACTTCTGGCAGCGCACCGCGCTTACCCGCAGCGCCGCGGGTGTGCTGGCCGAGATCCGCGACAGCGATGTGAGCGTTGCCGTGGGGGTGGTTAACGTCACCGCCGAAAGTGTCGGGCAGATCGATGCGGTGACCGTTGCGGGTGCGGTGGCACTTGCGGCCGGCAAGATCGGAATCGGCGTCGCGGGCAGCGGCGCTGTGGTGGTGAACCGTATTGCGCTTGCGCCTGCTGCCGTCATCAGCGGTAGCAAGATCGAAGCTGCGGTGCTGAGCGTGCGCGCCTTCGACGACGCGCGGATCACGGCGGTTGCTGCGGCGGCCTCGGTCGCGGCGGCCTTTGGCAAGGTTGGCGTGTCCGTGGCAATGGGCGTGGCGACGGCTTTCAACACAGTGGAAAATGTCAACACTGCTGCGGTCGCGGATACGACGGTGCGTTTGACCGCTGAAGGCGGCGAGGCACGGATTGCCGCAATTTCTGGTGGTGCCGATCCGGCACGTTCAGTAGCTTGGGTAAGCGCGGAGGCGCTTGATGATGCGTCCAGCGCAGAGGTGCTGCCTGATCCGGACGAACTTGACGAAACAGCAGCAACTCCGAACCGAAACGCATCTGCAGATGTCATCTTTGCATTGGCGCAGGCGATCGCTGCAGCAGGGGGGGATGTGGTCGGCGAACTGGATCCTGCCAAGACCGACAGAAACACCGTGGTTCAGGAGTTCAGCTTGCTCCGTCGAGCCGAGGATGCATGGACGCTGCGGGACAATGCCGATCAGGACTGGCACTTTCGGCTCTCTGAGGGCGGACAGTATCTGCTGGAGACATCAGCCGGCGAAGTGACGCTAATCTCGGCGGATCGCCGCGGCGATGCGCAAATCCTGCGGAACCTTGCAGCGGCCCTGCGCGCGCAAGGCGAGACTGTGCGCCACGGCAGCACTGATATCGAGGTTCTGCGGGACCTGCGGTTGACCGCGGTCGAGGCCGGTCAACGCTGGTCGCTGGTCGATGCCGATGGTCGTCAGTTTATCATCAGGCATTCGGCGGATGGTTTCGAGGCTGCGCGAGCAACGATTACGGCGGTCGCGGGTGCTGCTGCAATCGCCATCGGCGGCGGAGCGGTCGGGGTCGGTGTCGCTGGTGCCGGGGCGGTTGCAATCAACGCGGTCAACAGCGATACGATTGCGCGGATTTCCGACACCCAGCTTGATGGTGCGGCGTCCCGTGTTTCCGTCGATGCGCGCGACAGCCAGCGGATTGGTGCGTTCGTCCTTTCGGCATCGCTGGCAGCGGGGTTCGGCAAGGTTGGTGTCGGTGTTGCGCTTGGCGCTTCGGTGGCGCGCAACTCCATCGGTCTGGACAATCCGGGCAGCTTGCCACCGGGAGGGGACACCCCGGCCGGACGAGTGCATGCACTGGTCGAGAATACCACATTTGGCAGCACCCCATCCGGTAACGCTGTTGTCCAGAGCCTTGAGGTTTCGGCACAGGCGCACAGGGACATTGCCACCCTGGTCTTCTCGGGGGCTGCGGCAATTGCCGGTGGCCTGAAAGGTGTGGCCGTCGCCGGGTCTGGCGTCGCGGTCAACAACCAGATTGGTGGCGAGACCTCGGCCGCTATTCTCGGCAGTTCGACCGACATTGACGTTGGCAGCATCACCATCGATGCCGCGGACCTGTCACGCATAGATGCCATCGCAGGGGCATTGGCACTGGGACTTGGTTTCGGTGGATTGGGTGTGGCTGTGTCCTTGGCCGGCACGGTTGCGGTCAACACTGTGTCCAGCACGGTGACCGCCGAAATTGCGCGCAAATCCACAGAGAATGCAGGTACGGGTACTGTCCGAGCCCGCTCCGGAGATGTCACGGTCAGTGCAAGGGATGATTCAGCGATACGCGCCATCGCGGCTGCTGCATCGCTTAGTGCTTCGGCGGGGGCAAAGGCGGTTTCCGTCGCGGGTGCCGGCGCGGGTGCCGGCAACAGGATCACAAGCAATACGGCTGCGCGGGTACTTGGCATGTCCGTTAAACTTGACACTGGCGATGTCAGCGTCTTGGCGCGCTCGCAGTCACGTATCGATGCTGTCGTTGCCGCTGGCGCGATTGCCGCGGCGGCTGGCGGGGTTGGCGTTGGCGTCGGTATCGGCATGTCGGTTGCCTATAACGAAATCGGCTATGTCCCCGGATCGGACAACACGGCCATGCACGCCACGAACGGGCCGCCGACGCAGTTGATCAGAAAGGGCGACACCGTCCGGATCACGGAAGGTCTGCGCCAAGGAGAGATCTATGAATATCTCGGGCAGCGCGATATCGCAGCTGCCGACTACGTCGATCACCTGTGGTCTTCGGGCATGCTTCAGGTGCAATCGGGCGAGCGTGTTCTTGACACGACCAGTGGGCGCATCTGGCAAAATGTAGGTGACGAGGTCCTGATCTTTGAGGGCAGCGCGCTTTCCGAAGCGTTGACTGGCGCAGCAGACGGTGCCCTCTGGGTCGAAGAAAGCTTCCTGGCCGTGCAGGATTATGCCGACACCCAGTCATGGCAGCGCGTCGGGCTGGGCCGCGCCTCGGCAGGCGTCGTTGCCGAGATCACAGACTCGGTCATATTTGCGGACGCCGGCGAAGTGACTGTGCGGGCCCTCGGCGAGCAACGGATCAATGCTGTTACGGCATCGGTTGCCGGGGCGATCGCCCTTGGGGGTGTCGCTGTCGGTGTCTCGGGTGCCGGGTCTTCGACAAGCAACTTCATTGCGGCAAGTTCCAAAGCGATTATCCGCGGCTCGACTGTCACTGCTGACGGTATCGAAATCAGCGCACAGGACGATAGCCGTATCAACGCGATAACCGGTGCAATCGGCCTTGCTGCCACGCTTGGCGGAAAGGCGGTATCCTTCAGCGTTGCGGCGGCGTCATCGGTGAACGAAGTCCGGAATGACGTTCTTGCCGAGGCCGAATTCAGCACAATCACCGCACGCGGCACGCTTGCTGCAGACGGCACGCCCGGACGTGGCGGCAGCGGCATCCTGATACGCGCGGTCGCCGGGGACGAGGCAAATCGCTTCACCCTGACGGGGGACCTTCCCAGTGCAGCCGAACTTGACAGCGCTGCCACCCTCGATGTCACGGAAACGACCCAGGCGGATCGCGACGAGTTCGGCGAGGACATACCGGACGAAAAGGTCGACCCGGCAGATATGGCTGCGGATGCGGAAGTGCTGCGACGTCTGAAAGCTGCGCTTGTGGCATCCGGAATGCCGGTCACGGGCGACACATCCACGGACGTCACGACCCTTGCGGCCCTGCGACTTTCGGTGCTCGAGGAAGGACGGGCCTGGTCGCTCGCCGATCCGACGGGCGCACAGTGGACCATCCGTCTGGACGGTGGGATCCTGTCGGCATTTGAGGCAACGGTCAACGCTGTCTCTGCAGCGGCGGCTGTCGCCTTGGCGGGTGCGTTGGGGGTCGGAGTGTCGTTCTCTGGCGCCGGTGCGGTTGCGAACAATGCGGTGATGTCTGACAGCCGCGCCCGGGTCGACGGCGCAGAGTTGAACAGCGCAGTCGGTGATATCAGGGTCAAGGCAGACAGCCTGTCCCAGATCAATTCTGCTGTCCTCTCTACCGCGCTGGCGATCACAGGGGCGGGCGCAGGCTTGCTGGTCGGTGTCGGCAGTGGCGGCGGAACCGGTACGGCAGGGGGCGGCGGCGGTGGTGCCGCTGCCGGTGCGCCGGCCGCGGGGGCCGGGG
>SKWJ01000204.1 GCA_007128995.1 Paracoccaceae bacterium | reverse complement strand
TGCATCCGCTGGTTGTCATATATCTGATCACGGTAATGGTTCCTTTGTGGTTTCATCTCGGCCCGCTGAACATGAACATCCAGCGGAGCTTTCTGCTGGTGATGTTCATCCCTTTGCTGATCAAGTTTCTATCGGGTCAGGCAGGGCGTTTCATTGCAAGTGACTACCTGTTTTTCTTCGTGTTGATCTGGTTCCCGATCTCCTTGTCACAGACATCCCCCAGTCAGGCCATAAGTTTCAGTGGTTCTGTCGGGATGGAATTCATCGGCGGGTATCTGATTGGCAGGCTCTATATCCGCTCGCGCGAGAGTTTTCTGGCGTTGTGCCGGTGGCTGGTGCTCATTATCCTTTGCTTGCTGCCTCTGGCACTGGTCGAAACGCTGACCAATCGTCCACCGTTGATCGAATTTCTGAACAGGTTGCCGGCCCCTTTTCGAGGTGTGTCCGTTGTTCAGTATCCTCAAAGAATGGGTTTCTACCGAGCACAGACAGTATTTGCTCACCCGATCCTTTCGGGCCTGTTTTGTTCAATTGGGTTCTCGCTCTGCTATATCGCTTTAAAGGATGTCTATTCCACGACGCGACGTCTCGTCAGCAGTGCTCTGGTGTTTTTGGTTGGCTTTCTGGCGCTCTCAAGCGGCGCACTTCTGGCGCTGTTCCTGCAACTCGCCCTGATCGGTTGGGCGGCAATGTTTCGCAAGGTTCAGGCACGCTGGTGGCTTCTGGTTGGATTATTCGTTTTGTTATATATCGTGATCGATATCATTTCGACGCGTACCCCCCTCCGGGTTTTCATGAGCTATGCGACGTTTAGTGCACATAATGCGTTTTGGCGCTCGATCATTTTCGAGTGGGGCATGATGAATATATTCGGAAGCGCCGAAAACGGTATTCCCGCGGCGCGTCTGTTCGGTATTGGGTTTAATGACTGGGTGCGCCCGCATTTTATGCCAAGTTCGAGCGTCGACAATTACTGGCTCGCCATCACCATGCGCAATGGTGTCCCGGCTGGGCTGGCCAACATGTTCGGGTATGGCCTTATTGTCATGGCGTTGATGCGCTGCAAACTTGATGATTGCCCGAAGTTGATTCATATTCGGCGTGCAATGGTCTTCACTTTTCTGGGCCTCGCCTTCACGCTTTGCACTGTTCATATCTGGACTCAGGTCTATTCCTTTGTGCATTTCATGTTGGGTGCATCTGTGTGGCTGCTGGACCCGAAGGTGCAAGAGCGCTACCGTGTTGACGCGAGTCCTGAAGCCGAAAGCACAACGCAGTCTGCCGCAGAACTGGCTGGTGCTCAAAGCCGCCATCTGCCACATACGCGTTTTCAGCACAGGCCCATGAGGCGCGATGCGCAGCCGCTGAGTACGCGACAGCCGATCTCTCAGAAGGGCGCGTCTGATGTTGTTCAGGTTCCCCGATAGCCCGGTTCCGGGGGATGCAGCACGCGCCGCTTGCGCAACTGAATGAGGGAGATGCAATGTCGTATCAGGAACAAATGTTGAGCGGTTTGTTGCATCCGGTTCGGGGGTCGTGGCGATGATGCCTTGCGGCCTTTCCCGTCGAACTTTGCTCGGCTATCTCGCAGGTTTCGGGGCAGTACCCGGCGCTTCCTTTGCCGAAGCACCGACAGGGGAAGAAACTGTTCCCGTGCCGCTGACGGCGCAGGATGGGCAGTTGCTGGTCACCCGCGATGCGCTGGTGCCGATGAACGGCCGGCTTGTCGGTCATGTCCGCCTGTCTGAAACCGGGCAGCCAGTTCTGGGCCCGGGCGTGGGAGATTCCGCGCATCGGCTGCTCACTCAACTGGTCGCAAGTGGACAGGCTGCAGGCAATCATGGTGATCTCTATGAGAACCGGGACAGGGGCCATTCCCGGCTTTCGGCTGCGGCGCATCCGCAGTTGACGCATGTGATTTATGATGATGCCATGCAAAGGGGGCAGCTAGACTATGGTCCGGCAGGGCCCGTGCTGTTCGATGTTCCCTTGATTGGCAATTCGTCTACGGCGGTCCGGCATGGGCCTTTCTGGCGTTCTTTGCCGCGCATGATGCTGACAAGCCCGAATGGGCCTGCCTTGCTGTTTCAGAATTACCTTGCCGGTCAGATCCATGTCTATCCCGAGCATCGTGATCACGATCCTGAAAATGGGGATCTCTTTCCGGCAAGCACGCCTTTCTTTCTGGTGTCACAAGGGTCGTCCCGGTCTGATCGTCCGCATCTGGAAGCTCTGGCGATGATCCTTGCGGCGCTGCGACCAGAAACCAAGGCCTATTTGCACCAATCGCAGCTTCTGGCCGCAACCGTTCAGATGATCTTCCGCCGCAATCTGACCGCGGTCCGCAGTCCGGAAGCCTATCGATCAGGACTGGCACATGGATCTGTTATTCGTCAGAACCAGATCAACCTGATGCGTATGGTCAATCTGGCCAATGCGCTGACACTTGAGACCATCCCGCCCATGGTGCGCTTGCGTGTCGTGTCCGAGACGCAATCTGTAGATGGTGTGACCCATTTTGGTGTCCGTTTGACCGAACTGCTGTTCAATACCCCGGTTGCGGTGGCGCGCATATGGCGCAGTTCTGCGTAGGAACGCAGCATGGTTGTGTCAG
>SKWJ01000514.1 GCA_007128995.1 Paracoccaceae bacterium | reverse complement strand
TATTGACGCCCAGCTCTGCCAGCGTCAGCATTGACGCGATGATGACCAGTGCAATCGTGAATGCATTGCGAAACAGCGCCAGCAGGGTGCGTTCGCGCGCAGTGGGTATGGTTCCAACGGACGGATTCAGCCGGTATTCAATAAACGAGGACAAAGCCAGCCAGACAAGCATCGCCACCAGGACCACAAAGATTGCCGAAATCAGCCGCCCCATCACGTCACGCCCCACCTCTGAGGCAACCCAGCCAAGAAAATTCACGACCTGCCAGCTTTGCGCGATCGAGACCAGCACCGCGATAACCACCAGCAAGCGGACGACGCGCAGGATCGTGGGCACGAATGCGTTAAGCCTCACCTCCAGCAGGGGAAGCTTCTCGCGCAGATCCGCTGGCAGCCGCATGCCGCCCGTGATCGCGCGTGAGATAAAGGTCATCACGACAAAGCCCACAACCACGGCAATGACGGAATTGACCGTAGCGATCAGCACGAACTGCAATGCGTCGGCTGGTCGTATGGCCCAGATCGTGAACAATGCCAGCAGATACAGGATCGCCACCCAGTGCCATATCCCGGCAAGTGCCGCCTCGATCCTGCCCAGCATGTCCCCCGGATCACGCTGGGACCGCAGCCGCAAGGCCGCAGCAACTGCATCACGGCTTTGCAGAATGATCAGAAATGCGATCAGCAAGGCCGTCAGCACCAGCACGACCAGAACCGCGCGACCAACCGCGAAAGAGACGGCAGAATTCACAATCGGAACAACCAGCAGCGCGCCATAGCCCAGAAGACTGACCAGCCGCGAACTCCAGAAATACCAGTAGGCCGCAGTTTCATCGCGCATCGGCGCAAAGCGCAGTTCAGGAAAACGCGGCGAGAGCGCCCCGCGCAGCAGAACCTTGCCCATTTCGACCAGCAAGAAGGCATTCAGGAACAATGTCTGCCGGACATCCATACTGCCAGCTTCGCCCGTGAACAGCGCAAATCCATATCCGCCGCCCCAGGCCAGCAGGATGATGAGCGCATCAATCAGACTGGAGCCGAGCAGCCAGAGCGCCGAAACAAACCATCCCCCGCCAGCACGTCGCGACATCGCCCGGAACACCCATTGTCCGACACCGCGCAAACCGAAGAACAGACCTATAGTGACCGCCATGACCAAGGCCAGCGAGACGGTCACCTCATAAAGCTCTGTCCAGTTGACGGCACTTTCGCCCGTAAACAGGCCAAGAAGCGAATAGAGGTTGCCGAGCAAACCCATCACCACGCCTGTTGCGCCCTCTGCCACCTCGCGCGTCTGTTCGGCGATCTGTCGGGCCAGCGACATCTCGGGCGGTTCCTCGGGCACGACCACGTCCGGCGCACGCGTCTCTTGTGCCGCGCGTTCAAGCTGGCGGATCAGCGCTGCGCGCGCGGCATCATCGCGAAGGATGTCTGCCAATACCCCTGCCACATCGGCATCGTTGAGTTGCACCTCACTCTCTGGCTCTCCCGGTCCCGTTTGCGCCCAGGCAAATGACGTGAACGCAAAGACGAACATGAGGGCACGCAACAGCATTGGATCTCCCGATATCTTGTGACACCGGACCTCACTATAGAACGCAGTTCGCAGATTTTAAAGACCGAGGGGCCAGAGGGGGCTGTCCTGCATCGGTGGACCACAACGTTGAGACCGAAGAAGTATTTGGCGTAATTGCAGTATTTCGAAGCTGATCGAAAACTGGGCAACGGGCGCGAACCGTTCAAGGCAGGCGATGTCTGATGCGATGCGGACCTCTTTTCGGGGAGTTCCGACGGATCAAAGCTGCCAGTGCCGCCCGCACCGCGTTTTGCTGAACTGCGCTTTGCACCGATGCGTGCTGAAATTGCGGCGGTCTGGCCAGATTGAGATGATCCGGGCAGGCTGCCCTTTCCAGCGCGCCAGTCAGTTTTCAGAAAACGGCACGTTACAGCTCTCTCTTTATATGTGGCTTCCTGCGTGAAAAGGCCGATCCGGCATCGCAATGGTGAAGGATCCGTAAAACTGTCCCGCCTGTCATCTGGCGCGCGCAATGATGTTGTCTGCCCCCTGGCCCCGCTTGGGCGCAGCCAAGGGGCAAAACCGTCAATCTTGGGTTGCGCGCTCATTCACCGAGGCTTCGGCAATGTCTGACATGGTCCGGTCCCCGGAATAGGCTGCCTCGAGCATTGTGCCAAGGGTTTCTGCCTCAAGCTTCAACCCCAGTTGTTGCGCAAAAGCTGCGGCGCAGCCATACCCTGCAATCGCGTAATGCGCCATGCGCTGATACTGCGTAATGATCACAGCATCGCGCACTGCGTCAGACCCGAAGGTTTCGGTCACCGCATGCGCCCGCGCTTCGCGCACCAGCCCTTCCATGCCTTTGCAATGCTCTCCATTCGGGTTGGCGTCATGGCCGCGCACAAGTGACTGAAGCGTGCGTGCGCCTTCTTCGATTCCGTCAATACCGCGCTCAAGCGCCTGTTGCAGTTTTGTACTGCGGGCCCTGTGCGCAAGATCCTTTGTTGCCTTCACAGCCTGCAGATTGGCACTGTACAGGTCCTGAAGCTGGTCGATATAGACGTCTTTCAGGCTTTCCATGGTACCCTCCTTTGCTTCGCC
>SKWJ01000206.1 GCA_007128995.1 Paracoccaceae bacterium | reverse complement strand
TGGATCCAACCTCGGGATTGCTGACTGGCGAAAGTCACATTCCACTGGCGGCGACACCGCATTACAGCAATGCCGCGCCGATAACGGGTGGGTTTTCGGGGTCCCCGGACACCAAGATCGATTTCGCCTTTGACATGCGCGTGCAACGGGTTGCCGAGCATCCACGGATCACAAAACCTTTCAGCGATGCAGCCTGGGAGAAGCTCAATGCCACTGGGAAAATTGTAGATCAGGCGCTCGATGCCGCGGATCTGCGCCTGACGATGGGCGGGGAACCGACCTTCGTCTCGATTGATGATTTCGAGGGTGCAGAGTGGAATACAGAGGCCGTCGGTCCGACAAAGCGCACCTTTGCTGACACCCTGATCCGCAGGTTGCGGACCCGCTTTGCGCCAGACGGGTTCCTGCATTATGGTCAGGGCAAATGGTATCCCGGCGAAACTCTGCCGCGCTGGACGTTTTCGCTCTACTGGCGCCGCGATGGGGTTCCGGTCTGGCAGAACCCGGATCTTGTGGCTCAGGAAGCGCAAGACTACAAATCAGGTCCGGCAGAAGCGCAGGGCTTCATGGAGAGATTTGCCGAGAACCTTGGCCTTGCGCGCGAACACGCCCAACCTGCCTATGAAGATCCGGCAGAATGGATCTTGCGCGAAGCCAAGCTGCCGCCCAATGTCACGCCGGACAATTCCAAGCTGGGCGACGCCGAGGAACGCGCCCGCATCGCACGCGTCTTTGCCCGCGGCCTGACAGAACCGGCTGGATTCGTCCTGCCGGTTCAGCGCTGGCAAAGCAAGGCGGCCACATTGCGCTGGCGCTCGGAGATGTGGAAACCCAGGCGCGGCAGATTGTTTCTGGTGCCGGGCGACAGTCCGGTGGGTTTTCGTCTGCCACTGGGCAGTCTGCCCCATATCCCCCCTGCCCAATACCCCTACAGCTACCCTGCAGATACCGCCTTGCCGCGTGACCCGTTGCCGGATTTCGAGAAGCTCCGGCAGCAACGGGCCACCGGCCATGCAGATCAGCCAGCCGCCTCTCCGGGGCATATGCAGCAGGCCAGCGCGACAGTGAATGAAACACGCCACCAACCTGTGATCCCACAAGGTGAAGGCGTTGACCCGGCGATGGGTGAAGTGCGCACTGCCATTGCGATAGAACCACGCGATGGACGTCTGTGCCTGTTCATGCCGCCGTGCGAAACTCTTGAAGATTACCTTGACCTTCTCACCACAGCCGAGGCTACGGCAGCCGAGTTGAATTTGCCGATCCATATCGAAGGCTATGCGCCCCCCGAGGATCCGCGCCTGAATGTGATCCGTGTCGCCCCCGACCCCGGTGTGATCGAGGTGAATATCCACCCCGCCCGGAACTGGGAAGATTGCGTCGCCACCACAGAAGCAATCTATGACGAAGCTCGGCAGTGCCGGCTTGGGGCAGACAAATTCATGATCGATGGCCGCCACTGCGGAACCGGCGGCGGCAACCATGTCGTGGTTGGCGGGGCCACGATGGAGGATAGCCCGTTCCTGCGCCGCCCCGATATTCTGAAATCCCTGATCCTTCTCTGGCAACGCCACCCATCGCTCAGCTACCTGTTTTCGGGCCTTTTCATCGGCCCGACATCGCAAGCGCCCCGCATCGACGAGGCGCGCCACGATGCGCTTTATGAACTGGAAATCGCACTCGATCAGATCGGGGATCCAGTGGCCGGAGGCGCGCTACCCGCCCCTTGGCTGGTCGACAGGTTGTTGCGCAACATACTGATCGATGTCACAGGGAACACGCATCGGGCCGAGATCTGCATCGACAAGCTGTTTTCGCCAGACGGCCCGACAGGACGACTGGGGCTTGTTGAATTTCGCGGCTTCGAAATGCCGCCCCATCCGCGCATGAACCTTGCACAGCAACTGCTGATCCGCGCAATTATCGCTCGGGCCGCAAAATCCCCGGTGCGCGGCGCGCCCGTGCGGTGGGGAACGGTTCTGCATGACCGCTTCATGATGCCCCATTTCGTCTGGCAGGATTTCCTGTCGGTACTAAACGATCTGCGCCACCACGGGTTCGATCTCGACCCCGAATGGTTCCATGCACAAGCAGAGTTCCGGTTTCCCTTTTGCGGTCAGATCGATATCGACGGCGTGCATCTGGAGTTACGCCAAGCACTGGAACCCTGGCATGTGCTGGGCGAGACAGGCGCAATCGGGGGAACCGTGCGCTATACCGACAGTTCTGTCGAGCGGTTGCAGGTGATGATGACATCGCTGCATCAGGACCGTTATCGGATCATGTGTAACCGGCGTCCGGTTCCCTTGTCACAGACCGGTATTTCCGGGCAGAGCGTGGGCGCCGTCAGGTTCAAGGCATGGCAACCCGCGGCCGCATTGCACCCCGTGCTTCCTGTCAATGCGCCGTTGACCTTTGACATTTTCGACAATTGGACCGGCCGCGCTGTAGGGGGCTGTGTTTATCACGTCGCCCATCCAGGCGGACGCAATTACGATACCTTTCCTGTCAACGGGTATGAAGCCGAAGCGCGCCGCTTGTCACGATTTGAAGCGCATGGCCATACGCCGGACCGCTATGAACCAGCGCCGGAACGCACCCATCCCGAGTTCCCCATGA
>SKWJ01000499.1 GCA_007128995.1 Paracoccaceae bacterium | reverse complement strand
TGGAAAGAGCTACCTTGCCAGAGCTTCCGGCACGTCTCGCTGAATGGTTTTCGGCTCAGGGCTGGGTGCCGCACACCCATCAGATGCAAATGTTGCAGGCGCGCGGACATGCGCTGTTGATAGCACCGACAGGTGGGGGGAAAACATTGGCCGGGTTCCTGCCGACATTGGCCCATGCGTGCTCGGCTTCGCGCGTGACCGGGCTGCACACGCTTTACGTCTCACCGCTCAAGGCATTGACCCACGATATTGCCCGCAATCTGGCGCGGCCCGTGGCTGATCTGGGGCTGCAGCTCCGAATTGAAGACCGCACCGGCGATACCAATCCACGCCTGCGCGCCCGCCAGCGCGTCGACCCGCCGCAAATCTTGCTGACCACTCCCGAAAGCCTTGCTTTGATGCTGTCCTATCCCGAGGCGCCGCGCATCTTCGCGCGGCTTGAGCGTGTTGTCATTGATGAGATCCATGCACTTGCCAGTTCGAAACGTGGCGATCAACTGATGCTGGCTCTTGCGCGATTGCGGACACTGGCACCAGCTCTGCAAATGACAGGGCTGTCGGGAACAGTGGAAAACCCGGAAAAAATAGCCCAGTTCATGGGTGGGGCTGAGATTGTCTTTGCCGATCCAGGCCCCGCGCCGGACATTTCGATTCTGCCAACACGCGACATTCCGCCGTGGTCTGGTGCCGGCGGGGCTTATGCCGCACGCGACGTCATGGCGGCGATTGCCGAGGCCCGCTTGGCGCTTGTCTTTATCAACACGCGGGCGCAGGCCGAGTTGTTCTTTCAGGCACTCTGGGCGGTGAATGACGACAACCTGCCGATTGGGCTGCATCATGGCAGCCTGTCGCGGGACGCCCGTCACAAGGTCGAAGCCGCGATGGCTGCGGGAAGTTTGCGCGCAGTGGTCGCGACTGGCAGTTTAGATCTTGGTCTGGACTGGGGCGATGTGGATCTGGTGTTACAGATCGGCGCACCCAAGAACATAAAGCGGCTTGTGCAACGCATCGGTCGTGCCAATCATCGATATGACACCCCCTCGCGTGCGCGGATCGTTCCCGCAAACCGGTTTGAAGTTCTCGAATGCGTTGCCGCCTTGCAGGCGGTCAGCGCAGGTGAGCTTGATGATGATGGCGAAACCGGGTTGGGCGGACTAGACGTTTTGTGTCAGCATTTGCTGCTTCTGGCATGCGCCGGCCCGGTTGATGCAGAAACCGTCTTCACCGAGATCAGATGTGCCGGCCCCTATGCGGGTCTGACACGTGCCGAGTTTGATGCCTGTCTGGAGTTTGTGGCCACTGGCGGATATGCGCTGCGCGCCTACGATCGATGGCAAAGGTTGGTCGAACGGGACGGCCTGTGGCATTTGCGCGATCCGCGTGCCGCCAAAGACATTCGAATGAACATCGGCACGATCGTTGCACCTGAACTTCTCAGTGTGCGCCGTGGTCCTCGTGGCGGCGCACCGCTGGGGGAGATTGAGGAAAGCTTTGCTGCCAGTCTCTTGCCCGGAGACACCTTCTTGATTGGTGGCCAGACTGTGCGTTATGACCGTTTGCGCGACATGGTCGTCGAAGTGACACCACAGCCAGCACGCGATCCCAAGATTGCTGTATTCAACGGGCTGAAGATGGCCACATCGACAGAGTTGTCGACGCGTGTTCTTGCCCTCATAGGCGATCCGAGCGGATGGGAGGTGCTTCCTGACCATATCCGCGAATGGCTTTCGCTTCAGGGGCAGATCTCGCATTTGCCATCCCCCGGAACCATGACATGCGAGAGTTTTCGTCGAGCAGACAGGTGGTTTTTCGCGCTCTACTCCTTTGCCGGGCGCAATGCCAATCAGACGCTCGGACTACTTCTAACGCACCGGATGGAATTGGGCGGACAGGCGCCGCTGGGCTTTGTCGCGACCGATTATGCGCTCTTGATCTGGTCTTTGGAGCCAGTAATCGATCCGGGTCCTCTGTTGGCCCCGCAAGGGTTGCGCGACGGGCTACAGGAGTGGCTTGCCGAAAACGCCGTCATGAAGCGGACGTTTCGCGCGGTAGCGATTGTGGCGGGGTTGATTCAGCGCAACATGCCAGGAGCGCGCAAGACCGGCAAGCAGGCGACCTTTTCCAGCGATATTCTGTATGACACGCTGCGAAAATATGACCCTGACCACCTGCTGCTACGAATTACCCGGAGCGAAGCAAAGCGGGGCCTTGCTGATTTTGGCCGTATTGAGGAGATGCTGCAAACGCGCGGTCGCATCATCCACAGTCTGCCGCCCCATGTGACTCCTTTCGCCGCGCCACTGATGCTTGAAGCTGGGCGGATTCCGATCCGCGCTTCGGGCAGTGAACGGTTGATTGAAGAAGAAGCAGCACGAATGATGGCCGAAGCAGGATTGACGCTGGATCATTCTGGCCACTAGATCTGTGCATGAGTAGCTGCGATTTTCGGTTCCAGGGTCTCGAACTCGTTGCGCGTCCGTCCGGTGCGCTGTTTTGGCCTGCAAGACGCACACTTGTGGTTGCCGACCTGCATCTGGGGAAGTCCGAGCGGTTGGCGCGACGTGGGGGGGTGTTGCTGCCGCCCTTTGAATCGCAAGCCACGCTTGAGAGGTTACAGAACGAATTGCAGGC
>SKWJ01000502.1 GCA_007128995.1 Paracoccaceae bacterium | reverse complement strand
TGGCCATCATCAAATCGCGCATCATCTACCGGCCCAACATGATTGACGCCGCGCGCTTCTGGGTTCCCATCCTGATCGGGATCATGGGCGGATGTTTCACCACCTATCTGGCGCTCAAGGGCTTCAACCGTATCTTCCCGGTCAGCTTTGGCAATGCTGTGGCAGCAGGTGTGATATTTGGCGTGCTGCTGACCTTCATCATGCGCCCTGTGATCCACAGGCAAAGCGCCGGAATGGAAAACCGCAAGAAATCACTGAAGATCCTGTTCAACATTCCACTCATCTTCTCTGCTGCGCTTCTGTCCTTTGCGCATGGGGCCAATGATGTGGCCAATGCAATCGGCCCTGTCGCGGCCATCGTGCATGCCGTTCAGGACGGGGACGCTGCCGAAACTGTGGGCATTCCGCTCTGGGTCATGCTGATCGGCGGGGTTGGGCTGTCTGTCGGCCTGATCCTCTTCGGGCCGAAGCTGATCAATATCGTGGGCAGTGAAATCACGCGGCTGAACGCGATGCGCGCCTATTGCGTGGCGCTGGCGGCGGCGATCACGGTCATTTTCGCGTCCTGGCTGGGCCTGCCTGTCAGCTCGACCCATATCGCGATCGGTGCGATCTTCGGCGTTGGATTTTTCCGCGAGTGGTATCATGAACGGATTCTGAAGGAAAACCGGGTCGATACAACAAGCCCCGCCGAGCTGCGCCGTCGCAAGAAAGTTGTCCGGCGCGGGCATTTCGTCACCATTCTTGCAGCCTGGGTGGTGACTGTTCCCTCGGCGGCGCTGCTGTCGGGCGCGCTGTTCTACCTGATGACGCTTATCGCCCTGTAACAGCGCCCACTGGCTGAATGAAAAGGGCAGGGTGCCTATGCACCCTGCCTTGTCGCTTCATGATCGCCTGTCGCCGCTTATTCGGCGGGGACAGCCTCGGGTTCATAGCTGATCGGATGGGGCAGATGTATCAGCATTTCCCTGGGGCATACCTGAAGGAAATGCGCCTTCTCGCGGTCCCAGTTGCGCAGGATCTCTGACGCGCGCTGCGATTCCGTCTCGGCGGCATGGCGTTCGATCAGGCCTTTCAGCTCATCTTCCCAATGCGCCACCGTGACCGGGCAGGTGACCAGCGATTCCATGTTGATCAAAGGCTCTGCCAGCCCTTCCGGGTCATACAGATATGTCATGCCCCCGGTCATACCAGCCCCGAAATTGGCCCCGATACTGCCCAGAATCACAGCCACCCCGCCGGTCATGTATTCGCAACCATTGGACCCGCAACCCTCGATCACCACTTTCGCACCCGAATTGCGCACAGCAAATCTTTCGCCAGCACGCCCCGCCGCGAACAGATAGCCCGCAGTCGCCCCATACAGCACCGTATTGCCGATGATCGTATTCTCATGCGCAACCAGTGGCGAAGACATGCGCGGGCGCACGACAATCACCCCCCCGGACAGCCCCTTGCCGACATAGTCATTGGCATCGCCAAAGACTTCCAGCTTCAGGCCCGGCGCGGCAAAAGCCCCCAGTGACTGGCCCGCACTGCCTGCAAGCTTCACAGTCAGATGATCGGGCTGCAACGCGTTGCGCATGCCGAACCGCTTCACGATATGGCTCGACGCCCGCGTTCCCACCGTGCGATGCGTGTTTTCAACTGCATAGGAAAGCTGCATCTTTTCGCCCTCCTCAAAGAAGCGGGCGGCATCGCGGATGATCTCGGCATCGAGTGTGTCGGGCACGGCATTGCGCGCCTTGTTGCGGTCATAGCGGATATTTTCTGCACCATCGACTGTCAGCAACAGCGGGTTCAGGTCCAGATCATCCAGATGCGCCGCACCACGGCTGACCTGCGCCAGCAGATCTGCGCGCCCGATCACCTCATCCAGCGACCGCGCGCCGATGGATGCAAGGATCTCGCGCACTTCCTGCGCATAGAATGTGATCAGATTAACCACCTTGTCGGCATTGCCGGTGAATTTCGCGCGCAAGGACTCATCCTGCGTACAGACACCAACAGGGCAGGTGTTGGACTGACACTGGCGCACCATGATGCACCCCATCGCAATCAGCGCGGCCGTGCCAATGCCATATTCCTCGGCTCCCATCATCGCCGCCATGACAATGTCGCGCCCGGTGCGCAGACCGCCATCCGTGCGCAGCGTTACCCGCTCGCGCAGCTTGTTCATGGCCAGAACCTGATGCGCCTCTGACAGACCCATTTCCCAAGGCAGGCCCGCATATTTGATCGATGTGCCGGGGCTGGCCCCCGTGCCGCCATTATGGCCCGAAATC
Organism: Paracoccaceae bacterium; assembly: GCA_007128995.1. GTDB lineage: Bacteria > Pseudomonadota > Alphaproteobacteria > Rhodobacterales > Rhodobacteraceae > Roseinatronobacter. The sequence continues at coordinate 347 of SKWJ01000502.1, read as the reverse complement.
AGAATGATATCGGCTTTCGCCTTGGCAACACCTGCCGCAATCGTCCCAACGCCCGATTGCGCGACCAGTTTGACAGTCACCTTCACCCGCGGGTTGATCTGCTTCAGATCATAGATCAACTGCGCCAGATCCTCGATCGAATAGATGTCATGATGCGGCGGCGGAGAGATCAGCGTCACGCCGGGTGTCGAATGGCGCAGTCGTGCGATCAGCTTGGTGACTTTCATCCCCGGAAGCTGGCCGCCCTCGCCGGGCTTGGCGCCTTGGGCGACCTTGATTTCCAGCTCTTCACAGGCATTCAGATACTCGGCTGTCACCCCGAACCGCCCCGAGGCCACCTGCTTGAT
>SKWJ01000285.1 GCA_007128995.1 Paracoccaceae bacterium | reverse complement strand
TGAACGGCTCGCGCGACATTTCCTTCACCATGGATCTGGTGAAGAAGGATATCGGCCTGTTTCAGCAAATCGCCGAGGATGCAGGCGTGCCGCTGGAGATCAGCCCCTTGATGGTATCGATCTTCGATGATGCGATTGCCAGATTTGGCCCGCGTGAATTGTCGCCCAACATCATCAAACGCCTTGAGCAGGCCACCGGCCTGAGCATTCTTGCGCCGGGCTTTCCGGCACTGTTGACAGATGAAGAACCCGAAGAGCCGGGCTATGAAGTCGTGCCAACCGGTCGCGCGCCATCGCTTGCAGCAGAGTAGGCACCATGACCAAAGGCGCAAACATGGATCACTGGGAAGACCGCTGCGACCTTGCAGCCGCGTTCCGCTGGGCCGCGCGTCTGGGCATGAACGAGGCCGTGGCCAACCATTTCAGCCTGTCCGTGAACCCGGATGGAACACGCTTTCTGATGAACCCCAATCAGGTGCATTTCAGCCTGATCCGCGCCTCTGACCTGCTGACAATCGATGCGAATGATCCCGCAACACTGGACCAGCCCGATGCGCCGGACCCGACCGCCTGGGGGCTGCATGGCGCGGTTCACAGGCTTTGCCCGCATGCGCGCTGCGTCATGCATACCCATTCCATCTTCAGCACAGTTCTGGCCTCGCTCGCAGACAGCAGCCTGCCACCCATCGACCAGAACACAGCGACATTTTTCAACCGTTACGTGATTGACGATCAGTTCGGCGGGCTGGCGTTCGAGGAAGAAGGCATGCGCTGCGCGGCCATGCTCTCGGATCCGGCCATAAAGGTGATGATCATGGGCAATCACGGGGTGTTGGTCATCGGCAGCACTGTGGCGGACACATTCAACCGGCTGTATTATTTCGAGCGCGCCGCCGAAACATATATCCGCGCGCTACAGACCGGCCAGCCGTTACGCGTGCTGCCTGACGAGATCGCGGAAAAGACCGCGCGCGAGCTTGATGACTATCCGGGTCAGGCGCACGCTCATCTAAGCCAAATCCGCCGAATCCTTGACCGCGACGACCCCGATTACGCCACTTGAGAAAGGCGCGTCATGACCGACAGCATTTCACTTTCAGACCGCGGCCTGACCCTCGTGATCGGGGGCAAGCCGCAGTATTTCAACTATTACTGGCTGCGCGATGCCTGCACCAGTTGCATAGATCCGCAAACGCGCGAGCGCATTTTTGACACCTCGGCCCTGGACCAGCCGCCACGGGCCACTGCCGCCTGGATCGAGGAGGAAAGCTTGCGCATCTCATGGGCAGAGGAGGCCGTGATGTCTTCTGTCCCGATGGCACTGCTGCGCGATATGGCGCAGCAAGGGCGACCACATGACCCAGCTGATCTGCCGCGCAATCTGTGGTTCAGCGATTTTGAACCGCGCATCGCCCGCCTGCCGCAATCGTCTGTGCTGCACAGCGATGACGCGCGCGCGCGGTTTTGCAGGGCGCTGATCGAGGATGGCATCGCGATTGTCACCGGAATGGAGCCGGGCAAGGACAGCCTGACCGCGCTGGTAGAGTCGCTGGGCAGTATCACCCCGTCTGCCGAAGGGTATTTCTTCGAGGTTCGCGTCGAGATCGCACCGACCAATCTTGCCTTCACTGCCGGACCGCTGGAGATGCATACAGATCTGCCCGGAGAAGAGGCCGCGCCGGGTCTGCAATTTTTGCATTGTCTGGAAAACACGGTCGAAGGTGGCATGTCGCTGTTTCTGGATGGTGCCGCCGTGGCCGAGGCCTTGCGCAGGGAAGACCCGCAAGCATTCCGGATGCTGGCCACTTATGACATTCCCTTCTTCTATCGACATGACAGGCTTGATTACCGCGCCCATCAGCGCGTGATCGAGACCGACCAGCAAGGCAATGTGACCGGGGTGACTATCTCTCAGCACCTGCAAGACACTCTCGACCTGCCACAGGATCTGCTCGACACCTATTATCCGGCATTCATAAAGTTCATCCGCCTGATGCAGGAAGACCGCTTCCTTGTGCGGTTCCGCTCGCAGGCGGGAAATTGCGTGGTGTTCGACAACCACCGTATCGTGCATGGGCGCGAAGGCTATATTGCCGACAGTGGCAAGCGGCACCTGCGCGGGTGCTATTGTGACCGCGGTGCGCTGCGCAGCACCTATCGCGTGCTGGCCAAAAACGGGTTTGATGGCATGGCCCTGCCAGAGCGTGAATCCGCCTGAACAGCGGCCAGAAGACTACGCCGTCTGGCGCATGCTGCGCAATGTCACGGCTGAAACGGGGGACGGACCTTGACCTCGTAGAACTCGGCCAGCCCATGCGCGCCACCTTCACGGCCATTGCCCGACTGCTTGAACCCGCCGAAGGGCGATCCGTAATCGGTCGCCCGCCCGTTGATGTGAATGCCCCCCGCACGCAAACGCCGCACAACGCGCAACGCACGCGCTTCATCTGTGGTCGAGACATAGGCATCCAGCCCATATGGCGTGTCATTGGCAATCGCTATGGCCTCGTCTTCGCTGTCAAACGGGATCATCACCAATACCGGGCCAAAGATTTCCTGCTGGGCGATGGCCATGTCGTTGGTCACATCGGCAAACAAGGTAGGTTTGGCGTACCAACCCGCGTCAAGGCCTTCGGGCTT
>SKWJ01000246.1 GCA_007128995.1 Paracoccaceae bacterium | reverse complement strand
GCAACCGATCTCTCATCTCATCGGATATGAGATTGCAACGGACCGCTCTTGAACTTGACTGGACTGCCGAGGATTACTCTGTCTCGACAAGCTATATGCGGATCATTGCCAACCCCGATGAGGGACGATCGCGCACTGCATCAGAATGGAGCTTCGAGGGCAGCCGCGATCTGTCGGAATTCTGGACTGCTCAGGTCGGGTGGCGCTATGATATTGCTCAGAACAAGGCCGCCCATGCGCTGTTCGGGCTGCAATACGAGAACGAATGCTTGCGAATGGCGATGGGGGTCGAACGGCGCTTCGCTTCCGCGAGCACGCCCTCTAGCCGGACATCGTTGGGGCTTAACATCGACATTTTGGGGATCGGCGGCAATCCGACGCGCGCGCGCAGGTCTTGCAGTGACGGTCTGTGACACAAGCTCGGGACTCCAGACGCCTGATGGTGGCTTCAAGCTTGTGTCTGTTCAAGTGTGATGACATTTCAGGGCAAAGCGTGTAACCCGAAAGAAAATGCGGCCCAGTCGGGCCATGGCAGGAAAGCGGAAAAGACTTATGCTTGTTTCTCGGACATCCTTGTTGCCCCATCGCAGCTTGGCACTGATGGTCATGCTGTTCATGTTGTGCAGCATTCCTTCATTGGCGCAGGCGCAAAGCATGTTTGCGCCCGTTCGACAAGTCAATGACCGTATCATCACGAATTTTGATGTCGAGCAGCGCATGAGTTTCATGACTATCCTGAACGCGGGTGCGGCAGACATGCGCGCCGAGGCTTTGGTCAGGCTCACCCAGGAGGCGGTCCAGCGTGATCTTGCCCGGCGTCTAAACTTGCGGGTCGACCGGGACGAACTTGCTGACGGCATGGCGGAATTCGCCGCGCGTGCAGAGTTGAGCGCCGAGGAATTTGTTGAGGCGTTAGCCGCGAACGGTGTTGAACGCGAGAGTTTTGAAGGATTTGTTGAAGCTGGTTTGCTGTGGCGAAAGGTGGTCGCGCGCCTGTTTCCACAGCTGATTTCCGTCAGCGATGCCGACCTAGCGCGTACGCGTGATATCGTAGCGATTGTTGGGCGCGAGCGCGTGCTGCTGTCAGAGATATTCTTGCCAACTGATCCGCAGTTTGCGGAGCCGGTGGCACAGATCATGGACCTGATCGCGGCTGCAGATGGAAATGTCGAGGAATTTTCGAACATCGCGCGTGAGTTTTCGCTGGCGGGGTCGCGCGATCAGGGTGGCAGGTTGCCTGACTGGGTTCCGATCGAGAATTTGCCGGGCCAGATTTCCGGGTTGCTGTCTGCAGTCAGCCCCGGCCAGATCATCGGTCCTATCGAAATGAGTCCTGAAGCGATAGCCTATTTCCAGCTTCGGGCACGCGACAGTTCACGCGACATCCCCGCAGACAGCGTGAAGCTGCGCTACAAGCGTCTGTCACTTCCCGAAGCTGGAAGCGATGCAACGCGGCAGTTGGTGCAACGGATTCTCACCGAAACCCGGTCTTGCCCGGAACTGGGAACATTTGCCCGCGGCTTGCCCGAGACTGCGCTGGTCGAACAGGAGGGCCTTGTCAATGAGATACCGCAGATTGACGCTGTGGAACTCGCAAGGCTTGACCTAAACCAGATTTCTGCTGGCGTAACCGAGGGCGGGCGGCAGATCATCCTCATGCTCTGTGCCAGAGAGTTGGAATTCGAGGATGCACCCAGCGATGGCCGGTTGCGGGATATTGTTTTTGACCGGCGCCTGAACGCGATGTCCGAGGTTAAATTGCAGGAACTGGTTGCAGATGCGGATATCCGCGATTTCTGAGGTTCTGACCGACCCTTCCCGCCCCTGCAAATAGGGGCGGTGACTTATTCATCCATGTCCCGGCTTGGATGGGCGCCGCGCTCTCTGTAAGGCGTAGTCTCGTAATAAGCCCGGTAGCATTTCGAGAAATGCGACGGCGAGGTGAATCCTGTTGCGAGTGCGACCGTAATGACGCTCATATCCGTCTGCATGAGAAGATTACGCGCGCGTTCCAGCCGTAATTCCATGTAATACCGTTTCGGGCTTTTGTTCAGATAGCGGCGAAACAAGCGCTCGAGCTGGCGTGTGGACATGCCGGCTTCATTGGCCAGATCAGCCGGACTGATCGGCGTTTCGATATGGTTTTCCATGAATTCGATCACCCGCGCCAATTTGGGATGGCGCACGCCGATCCGGGCGGGAATAGACAGCCGCTGTGTATCGCGGTTGGTCCTGATGGATGAATAGACCAGTTGATCGGCCACAGCATGCGCGATGTCCGCACCTTCACTGGTACTGATCAAGGTCAGGATCATGTCAAGCGGGGCTGTGCCACCCGCTGATGTCAGGCGTTTTCCATGGATCACGAATACCGACCGATTCAGGTCGATATCCGGGAAGTCTTCGATGAGGGCATCATGGTTTTCCCAGTGGATCGTGGCGCGATGCTGATCCAGCAACCCAGCCTTCGCGAGGGTCCAAGCGCCAGTACACAGCCCGCCCATGATATTGCCATGCCGGGCGCGTTTGCGCAGCCATGACAGGATCGCGGGCGACGTGGCGCGCTGCACCTCGACCCCACCGCAAACAAGGATCATCGCGTCGCCCTGAATATCTTCCAACCCGGCCGACACGGAAACAACCG
>SKWJ01000345.1 GCA_007128995.1 Paracoccaceae bacterium | reverse complement strand
TTTTCGCCAATGCGCTTCCGGTGCTGAACGGATGTGGGCTTGTGCAACTCTGCCGGCAAGCTGAGATGCGCGACGGTGGCATTCAGAAGGTTTGACGACGCTACAGGAACGGCACCCTGCTAGCGATGTGGTTGTGACAATGCTCTCACCAGCAGGCATTTTGTGACCCGTAATGGGCACCCGAACATCCGTTGACGTATTGTTCCGGGCGAAAAGTCTACTTTTGTCCGAACTCCAGGCTGGGTGGCATGCCGCCCGTTCCGAGGCCATTTGGTAATGACTTCGTCTCGAGCGGCTATCACTGCACCCAGTTTCCTGCTCAAAGGGAAAGATTCTCCTTTACACGCTGCGCGTTTCGGCACACCATATGTAGTAAGCGCGCCGCGCTGCCAAAGAAGCTGTTGGGGTCAAACTCTGTTGGTAGGGGTTTGGACCACATGCAACACAAAGAGGCGGGTATGTCAGCAGCAGAGCTTTATCTTTCTTCCGAAAGCGTGAACCCGATAGATCTGGTCGAAAACCTTGCCGAGCATCACGCTTGGGATTTTGACCGGATGAACGAAGATCAGATTGCTGTCGCGATGGAAGGCCTTTGGCGCACCTATTCGCTGAGTCTGGCAATGGCACCTGATGACAGCATGCTGCGCCTGATCTGTACGTTCGAGATGGACCCGCCCGAGGCACGGTTGCCGGCACTGTATGAGACCATCAGCCGTGCGAATGATATGGTCTGGTCTGGAGCCTTCAGCTATTGGGAGAGCCAGAAACTGATGGTCTGGCGCTACGGGTTGATGCTTGGAGAGGATCAGCCTTCGGGAATTGACCAGATCGAGCGCATGATTCACGCAGCCCTTGCCGCGTCGGAACGTTTCTATCCGGCGTTCCAGCTGGTGGTCTGGGCCGATCACAGCCCCAAGACCGCGTTGGACCTTGCTTTGGCGGAAGCTGTCGGTCGCGCATGAGCGTCTGCCCCTCTTGACGCTCGGTCGCTGCGGCGCGACAAAGAGGCAAGCAGGACAGAGAGGCGGGACATGCAGTTTGATCAGGTTGCCCGGGATGGCCTTGTCCTTCTGGGATGCGGCAAGATGGGGTCGGCAATGCTGGCCGGATGGCTTCAGAATGGCCTTCCACCGAGTTCCGTGCATGTCATCGAACCATCCCCTTCAGACTGGCTGAATGCGTCAGGAGTTGGTCTAAACACAGACTTGCCCGCTGCGCCCTCGGTTGTCATTTTGGCGGTCAAACCTCAGATGATGGGCATGGCCTTGCCCGGTGTGAAAGCACTGGGAAATGGACAGACTGTATTCATCTCGATCGCAGCTGGCACGTCGTTGCTGCGATTGGCCGAAATTCTTGGCGCTCAAACCCCGATCATCCGCGCGATGCCAAACACTCCGGCCGCTGTCGGTCACGGAATTTCGGCACTTGTGGGGAATGAGCACTGCTCTGAACGGGACCTCGCTCTGGCAGAAGCGCTTCTCTCCGCTGTCGGAGATACTTTGCGGCTGGACGACGAAGCGCAGATAGATGCCGTCACCGCGCTGTCAGGTTCCGGCCCGGCCTATGTCTTTCATCTAATCGAATCGATGGCGATGGCAGGCGAAGCGGAAGGATTGTCTTCAGAAATTGCCATGCGACTTGCCCGCGCTACAGTCATCGGGGCCGGGCAGCTTGCGGCAGGTTCGACAGAATCGGCGGAACAGTTGCGCAAGAACGTCACCAGTCCCAAAGGGACCACTGAAGCAGCGCTGCGCGTGCTGATGCACCCTGATACGGGCTTGCCCCCTCTGATGCGGAAGGCCGTCGCTGCCGCCGCCGCGCGCGCACGGGAGCTATCGGAATGACCGAACTGATCAACTTCGACACTTTCTTGCAGGTCGATATCCGTGCAGGCAGAGTAACGCGTGCGGAGCTTTTCCCCGAAGCGCGCAAACCGGCGATCAAGCTCTGGATCGATTTTGGCACCGAAATTGGCGAGAAGAAATCTTCTGCTCAGATCACCGAGCTGTATACTGTTGATTGCCTTGTCGGCCGCCAGGTGATGGCCGTCGTGAACTTCCCGCCGCGTCAGATTGGCCCGTTCATGTCGGAAGTTCTGGTGCTAGGTGCTTCAGATGCAGAAGGACGAATCTCGCTTCTTGCCCCTGATCACGATGTGCCATGCGGCGCGCGGATGCATTGATGAAAGGCGCCCCATTGCAAGAGTTGCTGATTACCCGCCCGATGCCAGACAAGGTTCTGCAGGCCGCAAAAGCAGCTTTCAATGTCACGTTGCGCGACCAGAAAACCCCGATGAAGAAAGGGGATATGCGCGCAGCACTGGTGCTCTATGATGTCATCATCCCGACACTGGGAGACTTTTTCACAGCCGATGTCTTTGAGGGTATGGAGGCGTCGCGCTGTCGTTTGCTGGCCAATTTCGGTGTTGGTTACAATCACATTGACGTCTCGGCAGCACGGGTGGCCGGGATTGCCGTCACGAATACCCCCGGCGCGGTAACTGAAGCCACCGCTGATATCGCCTTGATGTTGATGCTGATGAGCGCCCGGCGTGCCAGTGAGGGAGAGCGCCTTGTTCGATCGGGGAAATGGGCTGGATGGCACCCTACCCAGATGCTTGGCCTGCATCTGGGCGGCAAGACCTGCGGTATTGTCGGTATGGGGCGGATCGGACAGGCGATTGCAAGGCGCGCCCATCACGGGCTCGGAATGAAAGTGATCTATTTCAATCGCTCGGAAAAAGCGATCGATCTTCCCGCCGAACAGATCGGAACACTGGACAGTCTTATGGCGCAGTCTGATATGGTTGTCCTAGCCCTGCCCGGCGGTGCCGAGACGCGGCATTTCATTGGCGCGTCACAGATTGCCGCGATGAAACCGCACGCGCATCTGATCAATATCGCCCGTGGCGATATCGTCGATGAAGCCGCGCTTGTCGATGCCCTGAAACACAGTGCGATTGGCGGTGCTGGCCTTGATGTCTACGAGCACGAACCGAAAGTGCCAGCGGCCCTGCGCGAACTCGATACTGTTACGCTGCTGCCGCATCTGGGGACAGCCGCACTGGATGTGCGTGAAGAGATGGGGTTGATGGCTGTCGCCAATGCGATTGCCCATGCGCAAGGCCGCGCACTGATCAACCCTGTTTGACCAAGCATGGCGCATTCGCGCCACGCCTTGCAAATCCTGCAAGAAGATGTTGGGGGGTCACTCCTCCATCGCCTCCAGCTCATCGATGAAGCCTTCGATCATCGCCAGCCCCTTGTCCCAGAACGCAGGGTCGGCGGCATCAAGGCCGAATGGTGCAAGCAAAGTCTTGTGATGCTGAGAGCCACCAGCGGCAAGCATTGCGAAATACTTGTCCTCAAACCCTTCGGGCGCATCCTCGTAGACAGCATAGAGGGCGTTCACCAGCCCATCCCCAAAGGCATAGGCATAGACGTAGAAGGGCGAATGAATGAAATGGGGAATGTAGCACCAGAAAGACTCATATCCCTCCATGAACTCGAACACTGGTCCAAGGCTTTCTGCCTGAACACTCATCCACAGCGCGTTTATGTCATCCGGGGTAAGTTCGCCCCCACGTCGCGCGGCATGCAGCTTGCATTCGAAGTCATAGAACGCAATCTGACGGACGACCGTGTTGATCATGTCCTCGACCTTACCAGCCAGCAGGATCTTTCTTTCTTCCTTGGTTGAGGCTTTCTCAAGCATCCGGCGGAAGGTCAGCATCTCTCCGAAGACCGACGCTGTCTCGGCGAGGGTGAGCGGCGTTGAGGACAGAAGCTCTCCCTGATCCGCAGCAAGCCGCTGATGCACGCCATGGCCCAGTTCGTGCGCCAAGGTCATCACATCGCGTGGCTTGCCCAGATAATTCAGCATGACGAACGGATGCGCATCTGTCACGGTTGGGTGCGCGAAAGCACCAGGAGCCTTGCCTGGCTTCACTGCCGCATCAATCCAGCCCTGCGTGAAAAAGGGTTCCGCAAGCTCTGCCAGTTTCGGAGAAAAGCCCTCATAAGCCTCCATCACAGTCTCGCGCGCTTCGTCCCACGAAATCTTGCGCGGGGCGTCTATTGGCAACGGCGCATTCCTGTCCCAGACCTGAAGCGTTTCCAGACCAAGCCATTTTGCCTTCAGCGCGTAATACCTGTGGCTCAATCGCGGATAGGCCGCAACGACTGCATTGCGCAAAGCGTCCACCACTTCGGGTTCGACGTGATTTGCCAGATGACGTGAATGCTGTGGGCTGGGCATTTTGCGCCAGCGATCATCAATCTCCTTGTCCTTTGCCAGAGTGTTATGAACGCGCGCGAAAAGCCTGATATTCTTGGAAAATACCGAGGATAGCGCGCGTGCGGCACTTTCCCGGCGCGCGCGATCCTGATCTGTCAGCAGATTAAGCGTAGATTCAAGACCCAGCGGCTCTTCTTCGCCATCGACCTCGAATTCCAGCCCGGCCATGGTTTCATCAAACAGCCGGTTCCAGGCGGCCGCGCCGACCGTCGACTGGTCATGAAGGAACTTCTCAAGCTCATCCGACAATTGATGTGGTCGCATCGCGCGCATCCGCTCGAACAAAGTGCGGTAGCGCGCCAACCCGTCGCTCTCGGTCAACAACCGCTCGAAGGCGCTATCCTCGATCCGGTTCATCTCGAGTGTAAAAAAGACAAGCGGTGTTGTCGCGGTCGTGACCCGGTCTTGCGCGTCTGACAGGAACTTGGCGCGATCAGCGTCCATCGTGTTCTGATAATACCGCAAACCGGCGAATGACATTAGGCGTCCGGCGACAAGATCGATCTTTTCATATCTGAGAACACAGTCGAGCATGGCCTGCGAGTTGAGTGACGCGAGATTTCCTTCATAACGGCTGGCGAAATCAGCGCACTCCTGCTCCAGCCAATCGAAATCGCGGGCGATCTCTGGGGCATCCTGCGCGCTGTAAAGCGCACTCAGATCCCAGTCCGGCAGATTGCCGTATTCGGTGTTCGTACTGCTTTGCTGGTCCAATGCCATTAAATCTCTCCGCTATGGGGTACGCACCCAGACTTAGGCTGCAAAGAGCAGCGCTGCAACCCGTCAGTCCATCTCCTTGAAAGGCCAGGGCTTCGCATCCGTGGCAACCGACATGTACCGCGCAGCCTTGGCAACCCAGGCCCCGACCATGCAACCGAAATCTGCCAGCCGTTCGTTTGGTTGGCGATTATCGATCATCACGACAATGATCTGAACGACCGCAATCAGGAACAGGATAGATTGCGCAAAAGACAGCATTGCCGCAATGATGAGCATGAATACGGCGCGCTGCCAAAGCGGTTCTTGTGGTTTTTCCAGCGGTGCGCTGGGCCGATCCTCGTCTATGTCAATCATACGATCTCTCCTAAATGCGTTCATGGATGGCTGATCTGGCCGCCAACGACAGGAGTCGCCACGCCAGTCGTCATCTGGCAGGAAGTGGGAAGGCCATATGTCACGCGCATCGCCAAATAAGCAAAAGCTTGCGCTTCAATCATGTCACCGTCAAGACCTGCTGCCTCGACAGGGACAACAGCACAGGGCAGATGCGCCGCAAGCCGCCGCATCAGATCGGTGTTATGGCGACCACCGCCGCAGACCAGCACCTGCGCTGGCGTGCCGGGCAGATGATCAAACCCGCGCGCAACCGTTCCTGCGACTGCTTCGGAAACCGTGGCAAGGGCATCGGCTGTCGGGAGGCCTGCAACCCGCGCTGCCAGTTCGGGTGCAGCGCGATCCAGTGATTTCGGCGGCGGTGCGAAGAAATAGGCCTCATTCAGATAGGCTGCCACAGCCTGCATGTCTGGTATGCCAGTTGCGGCAATCCTGCCCTCTGCATCCTGCGCGCAGCCCAACCGCACCTTGCACAGATCATCAAGCGGCGCATTGGCAGGGCCAGTGTCAAACGCCAGCAGCGCGCCCTCGGCTTCAGGCAAGGGCATCGTTGGGTCCACCCAAGTCAGGTTCCCGACACCGCCCAGATTCAGAAACACCAGCGGCGCTTGCGCCTTGATCCAGCGCGCGAGTGCGAAATGAAAAAATGGCGCCAGTGGGGCCCCCTGCCCGCCTGCCACCATATCTGCGGTCCTGAAGTCCCAGACCACCGGATACCCGGCCAATGCGGCCAGAACTGCGCCGGAACCGGCCTGATGCGTCCGACCTTTCGCCGGATCATGCGCAAGGGTCTGGCCGTGAAATCCTGCAAGATCAATCCCGTCGAATCCAGCCATGACCTCGGCATGGGCCGTTTCAACGACCCGGGACGCAGCCGCAACCTTGTCGTCACCGGGCCAGCATCCGAGTGCCGCGTGCAGGGTTTCGCGCTCAAAACCAGTATAGGCGCGATAGCTGGTCTTGCCAAAGCCATGAATTTCAACGCCATCCGTCTTCAGAACAGCCGCATCCACGCCATCAAGCGAGGTCCCTGACATCAATCCCAGCACTGTCTGGATCTTGCGGTTCAACATTGGCTTTCCCTTGCACAGTCGCAAGGGTATAGAACGCCCCAAACGATCAGGCAGGACAAGTGGAAATGACCTACAGACCCAAATCAGAGTTTCTGACGACGATGCAGGAACGCGGGTTCCTTGCAGATTGCACGGATTTGCAAGGTCTTGACAACGCCTTGGTAAAAGGGGTCGTGCCTGCCTATATCGGCTATGATGCAACAGCAAAATCGCTTCATGTCGGGCACCTGTTGAATATCATGGTGCTGCGCTGGTTTCAGAAGAGCGGCCATAAGCCGATCACGCTGATGGGCGGGGGCACGACCAAGGTGGGCGATCCGTCGTTCCGTTCGGAAGAGCGCCCCTTGCTGGATACTGCCGCGATTGACGCCAACATTGCGGGGATGCAGCAGGTTTTTGCCAAATACCTTCGCTATGACGCAGATGCACAGGGCGCCATCATGCTCAACAATGCCGAATGGCTTGACGGCCTGAATTATCTGGACTTCCTGCGCGATGTCGGACGGCACTTCTCTGTCAACCGGATGCTGAGTTTCGAAAGCGTGAAATCCCGGCTGGATCGTGAGCAATCGCTGTCATTTCTCGAATTCAATTACATGATCCTGCAAGCCTATGATTTTGTCGAGATACATCGCCGGCATGGCTGTCTGCTGCAGATGGGCGGGTCGGATCAGTGGGGCAATATTGTCAATGGCATAGATCTTGCGCGCAGGATTGCGGATGCAGAGATTTTTGGCATGACGACCCCCCTATTGACGACATCAGACGGTCGCAAGATGGGCAAGAGTCAGGGCGGCGCCGTGTGGTTGAATGCCGATATGCTGTCTCCATACGAATTCTGGCAATTCTGGCGCAACACAACGGATGCAGATGTCGGCCGCTTCCTGAAACTCTACACCGAACTGCCAGTTGCCGAATGCGACAGGCTTGGAGATCTGCAAGGGTCCGAGATCAACGCTGCCAAGATTATTCTGGCAAATGAAGTGACGACGCTTTGTCACGGCAAGGATGCAGCGCAGGCAGCAGAAGCCACAGCACGCGAAGTCTTCGAGAAGGGCGGAACGGGCGATGAGCTTCCGAGCGTCACCCTGAGCACGCAGGAACTTTCTGACGGAATAACAGTGGCACAACTCTTTGTTCGGGCAGGACTGGCGAAATCGGGAAAAGATGCGAAACGGCTGATCTCTGAAGGCGGGGCGCGGATCAATGACACTTTGATCGAGGATGCCGGCCAGATGGTTAGCCTCGAGGATCTGACATCGCCGATGAAGCTGACCGCCGGGAAAAAGCGCCATGCGCTGGTAAGCTGTACCTGACATCAAGGTGCCAGCATCGACGCTTTGTCATGCCCACGCAGTCGTGATTTGTCATTGCCCCCCCGGACGCCCGATATTGTTAACAAATTAAATGATACCGGAGGCAAGAGAAATGATCACCCACAAACCAACGCGCCGCGCAGTGCTGTCGACGGGCCTTGTCGCCTTGGGCACAGTCGCGATGCCGGGGCTCTTGCGTGCGCAGTCCTATGACGACGCGGATAGCACACTGCCAAGTGACACAGCGCGACGGAACGTGATGGGGTTTCGCAATCAGAACTGGCAGGATCATTTCTCCAGCCTACAGCGCGGGGCGATCTTGTGCGACACGCAATCGCGCGCGGTCCATTTCTGGTCGGAAGACGAGAGCGTTTATCTGGCCTTTCCGACCTCTGTGCCCATGACTGAAGATTTCACGCGACGCGGGATGACCGAGGTCACCTTGAAACGTTATCAGCCCACTTGGGTTCCCACACCAAACATGCGCAAGCGCGATCCCTCGCTTCCCGCGCGCGTCGAGGGGGGTGATCCGAAGAACCCGATGGGAACACGCGCCATGAATCTAAGTTGGCAATACTACCGTGTTCACGGAATCGATGATCCGGCAAAGGTGGGCCGGCGGGCCTCTAACGGGTGCTTCGGACTGATGAACGCCCATGTTGAAGAGCTTTACGAGTTGGTACAGGTTGGAACGCAGGTGCGAGTCATCTGAGCGGATCTTCCTCAACAGTCGGTGCGCAACCAGATAGTGGAAACTATGCCACAGTGCCGTCCGTGGTTCTGCTTGCACGGCCTCGTGACTTGATTATCTTTCCGCGAATGAGACATAAGCAGGATCAGTCAAGACTGGAGTATTGAAGTATGCCTGATCCCAAACCAACACGCCGCGCTCTCTTATCGTCGGGTTTTGCTGCCTTGGGACTTTTGGCGTCGCCATCGATCCTGCGCGCTCAGGCCCTGCCCGACTTTGAGCTCGAGCAAGACACCGCGCGCACGACGGCTCGGCGCAATGTCATGGGTTTTCGCAATCACGACTGGCGCGACCACTTCAGCAATCTTCGCCGGGGGGCAATATTGTGCGACACATATTCGCGCGCCCTGCATTTCTGGTCAGAAGATGAAAGGATCTATCTGGCGCATCCCTGTTCGGTGCCTATGACAGAGGACTTCACCCGCCGCGGCATGACAGAAATAACCCTGTTGCGTTACCAGCCGACATGGATCCCGACGCCGAACATGCGCCAGCGCGATCCGTCTTTGCCTGTCCGAGTCGAAGGGGGAGATCCGCAGAACCCGCTTGGAACACGCGCCATGAACCTAAGCTGGCAATATTACCGGATTCACGGAATCGACAACCCGGCCAAGATTGGGCGGCGTGCGTCGAACGGGTGTTTCGGATTGATGAATCCCCATGTCGAACGCCTGTATGAGCTTGTTCAGGTCGGAACGCAGGTTCGTGTGATCTGAATACCGATGGTTCAGCACCAGGTGCAAATGCCCCGGATGTGACCGGGGCATCTTGCCGCTATGACGGGTTTTAGACACCACGCGATCTTATCAGTCCGACAATTTCGCGGGTGTCTTGCAAGATCGGTTCGGCAAGTGCGTGCGCACGCTCGGCACCATGCCCCAGAATGCGGTCAATCTCTGCGGTATCCTGCATCAGGCGCGTCATTTCCGTGTTCAAGGGGGACAGTTTCGCTACTGCAAGATCCGCAAGCGCAGGCTTGAACACCCCGAAACCCTGCCCGGCGAATTCCGCGATTACATCCTCGGGCGTGATATCCGCAAGCGCCGCGTAGATATTGATGAGGTTGCACGCTTCCGGGCGGTCGACAAGGCCCTCTATCGTGTCGGGCAAAGGTTCGGGATCTGTCCGTGCCTTGCGCAATTTCTGTGCAATCGTATCCGCATCATCTGTCAGGTTTATCCGCGACTGGTCTGACGGATCCGATTTCGACATTTTTTTTGTGCCATCGCGCAGGGACATGACCCGCGTTGCAGCGCCTTCAATGACCGGCTCTACAATCGGGAAGAAATCCGTGCTGTAATCATGATTGAACTTGATCGCGATATCTCGGGTCAGCTCCAGATGCTGCTTCTGGTCTTCGCCAACCGGAACATGCGTTGCGTGATAGGCAAGAATATCGGCCGCCATCAGGTTGGGATAGGCAAAGAGGCCCACCGAAGCCTCTTCCGCATGTTTCCCTGCCTTGTCCTTGAACTGTGTCATGCGGCGCAGCCATCCCATGCGGGCGACACAGTTAAAGATCCAGGCAAGCTCGGCATGCGCAGGAACCTGTGACTGGTTGAACAGGATCGACCGCGCAGGGTCGATCCCAGCTGCAATGAAACCTGCCGCCAGCTCTCGCGTCGCATGCCGCAGTTTGGAAGGGTCTTGCCATACGGTGATCGCATGCAAATCGACAATGCAGTACACGGTC
>SKWJ01000055.1 GCA_007128995.1 Paracoccaceae bacterium | reverse complement strand
GGCGACGTCCTGTCGGCGACGCATCTTCGCGGAGCGGTTCGAAGAAGGGGTGGTTTCAGTGCGTTCCCGGCGGACGTCGCGGCTCGAATGTCTCGTTCTGCAACTGGACACCTCGAAGTGACGTGCTCCCGCTGCAACGGTTAGCGTCGAGGGCACCCCATCTGGCGCCGCGTGAGGGGATGAGCGAGACATAGAGAGATTGGAGCAGGAGACTGCGAGGATCTCACGGTGTCAACTTCTATGTCTGCGCCTATGAACGATGCTAGAAATTTCCATGTCATCGATGCGGTCCCCGACCGCCTTGACGTCAGCCCGCGGCGGTCACACCGGCGCTGGTCGGAGGAAGCGAAGGCGAGACTGATCGAGGCGTCACTGGCGCCGGGAACGAATGTGTCGGCCATTGCGCGAGAAGCCGGGATAGCGCCTTCGCAATTATTCGGCTGGCGGCGCAAGGCATTGAAGGGCGGTGCGGTGAAGCGCTGTCAGGATGAAGGCCGGTTGGACTTTGTCGAGATTGCCGCGATCGCCGGACAGGTTGAGATCGAGGTGAGCGGAGTGATCATTCGCGCCAGCGCTGATATTGGTCAGGACCAACTGATGAGCATCATCCGGGCAGCGAAATCGGCATGATCCCGGCTGGCGTGAAGGTTCTCGTAGCCAGCCATCCCGTCGATTTTAGAAAAGGTCCCGATGGTTTGCTTGCGCTGGTGCGCGACGCGGGCTCCGACCCGTTCAATGGTTCGCTCTACGTCTTCCGGGCCAAGAGAGCGGACAGGATAAAGATCGTCTGGTGGGACGGATCAGGGGTCTGCCTATATGCAAAGCGGCTCGAGGACTCGAAGTTCTGCTGGCCTCGGATCGGGCCGCACCGGCTCCAGCTGAACCACGCGCAATTGTTTGCGCTGGTCGACGGGTTGGATTGGAAAAAGGTCCGCCCGGTGGCGGTGAAGCGGCCGCAATCGGTAGGCTGAAGCAGCTGTGGCAAAGTGAATCAGCGTTTTGAAAGTGTTGGGAAAACGGCCGCGAACATGGTCTGATCGCGGTGATGACGAGCCCCGCTTCTCACCTCCCCGAGGATATTGACGCGCTCAAGGCGATGATCGCGGCCATGGCGCAAGAGCGGCTGCAGCTGGAAGCTCGGAATGGAGAGCTGGAGGCGCGCAACAGCGATCTGGAAGCAAGCAACACGCAGCTCGAAGCGGTCAACAAGACGGCCGCGCAGCGCATTGCACGACTGACCGAGATCCTGAAGGAACTGAGGCGTGCGCGCTATGGAAAGCGCTCGGAACGGCTGAGCGAGGATCAGTATGCCTTCGTGTTCGAAGAGCTCCAGATCGGGATCGCCGCGGTCGAGGCAGAACTCGCCAAGGCCGGCGGGGAGGACAAGGTCAAACGCGCGCCGCGGCCTCGCAAGGGCTTTGCCGAGCATCTCGAGCGGATCGACGTCGTCATCGAGCCTGAGACGCCACAAGGCTGCGAGGGGCTGGAAAGGGTTCTTATCGGCGAGGATGTCTCGGAGCGGCTGGACGTCATCCCGGCGCAGTTCCGGGTGATCGTCACCCATCGCCCGAAATACGCCTACAAGGGCTTCGACGGGGTCTTCCAGGCGCCCGCGCCGGCCCACCTGATCGAGGGCGGCATTCCGACCGAGGCGCTTCTGGCCCAGATCGCCGTTGCCAAATATGCCGATGGGCTGCCGCTCTACCGGCAGGAGGCGATCTATGCCCGCTCCGGCGTCGAACTCGACCGCATGCTGATGGCGCAATGGATGGGCAAGGTCGGCTTCGAATTGCAGCCCCTGGCCGATTATGTTCTGGAGCGCATCAAGCAGGCCGAGCGGATCTTTGCCGATGAAACTAGACTTCCCACGCTCGCGCCTGGGACCGGCAAGACCAAGACCGCATGGCTTTGGGCCTATGCCCGCGATTATGCGCACTCGATGATTATGCGCAGCTCACCGGGACAGGGGCGTATGGCCGTCGGTTCCCGAACAATTTCCAACTGGTGAACTGCGCATAATTTTCAAAGGCTCAACAGGAACTGCATGAGCTGGTCCGGCGGTCGATACCGGCTTTGACTGGCCGTCATGGGCTGCAGCCGGTTGAGCGTGCGTTCCTTCATGGCGAGATCCGCCTGAAGGTACATGTGCGTCGTGGCGGGGCTCTCATGACCCAGCCATAGGGCGATGACGCTGATGTCGATGCCGGACTGAAGGAGATGCATCGCCGTGGTGTGGCGGATGGTGTGAGGCGAAATCGAGCGACGCGCGAGTTGCGGGTGACGTTCCGCCGCGGCCGAGACCGCCAGTTCAAGGCGCTGGGTGACGTTCGAACGCGCCATGAATCCTCCGCCCCGGTTCGGAAACAGGAAGTTCTCCTCGCCTGCGTAGTCCAATCGGCGCTTCCAGTTGCGGATCAGGTTGGCGGTCGTACGCCAGAGCGGCACGCTGCGGTCTTTGCGCCCCTTTCCATGCAGGTGCGCGACCGCCGAGCCATCGACGGCAACCTCGCCGACGCGCAGGCCGATGGCTTCAGACACGCGGGCGCCGGTGTTGTACATCAGGCTGAACAGTGCTCGATCCCGCTCACCTGCCCATGTCCGCGCATCCGGCGCCTCAAGGATCGCCTGCATCTCCTCGCGTGATAAG
>SKWJ01000217.1 GCA_007128995.1 Paracoccaceae bacterium | reverse complement strand
TGGTGTCTATTCGGTCCGGGGGCTGACTTTTGACATCATTGCAGTGGCGGGTATCGGGCTTGCCGGGTATTTGCTTGCACTCGCCAGATTCAGCCCGGCATTGCTGTTGCTGGGATTTGTGCTTGGCCCGTTGATCGAAACCAATTTGCGGCGTGCGTTTCTGATCTCGCGGGGTGACCCGATGGTCTTTCTGGAACGGCCCATCGCGGCCGGGTTCGTGGTTGCGACTGTCGGTCTGCTTCTGTTGCCGCTTTGGCAGGCATGGGTCAGGAAGCGCCGCGCCGCCATATCAGAATGAAGCTTGGCGAGTGGGCTGCGTCCGGGTGGGCGCGGTCGCCGCTGACGCAATACTGACAGCGTACACCGTGCGTTCAGGTGGACAGTACCACTTTCGTAACTTCAGTGCTCCCGCGTAGATAATAAACAAAAGTTCACATATCGTGTGATCTGTCTCCGCCCGTTTCATGGGGATCTCTGGGTCAATAATGTGGCGCTTTGTTCAGAATAGAGTATGCAAAACTGATCTCGACGTCTCTGTGACACTCTGTGACTGAGAGCTGCGTATCCGCGATATTTGCCCTGGTTTCGGATTGAAGTCTGTGAAATTGTCCGTTATACGAACAAAAGTTTGCATAACGGAGGACGTATGCAGTTTCTGGGTAAAGATATCGGCGCCAATCTGATTGGGGGTGTCTGGGGGCAGGCCAGCGATGGCGCGACATTTGCTGTGACTGATCCCGCAACCGGTTCAACACTTGGGCACGTTCCCAGCGCAACAGCGGATGACACAGCGCGCGCGATTGATGCGGCCTATGCGGCATTTCTAAAGTATCGTGAAGACCCCGTCAGCGCGCGTGCCGAGAAGCTGCGTCGGCTGTCCGCGTTGATCTCGCAGCATCAGGAGGCGCTTGCGCGCATCATGACGGCAGAGCAGGGAAAGCCGCTGCCGGAAGCGCGTGCCGAAGTCGCGTCATCTGCGGCCTATGTGCTTTGGTTCGCGGAAGAGGCGCGTCGCAGTATGGGCGATGTGATCCCATCTCCATGGGCTGGCAGAAAGCTGATGACGACACGTCACCCGATTGGCGTTGTGGCTGCGATCACACCTTGGAATTTTCCGTCTTCCATGCTCGCGCGCAAGATCGGCCCGGCGCTGGCTGCGGGGTGTTGCGTCGTTGTCAAGCCTGCGAGTGCAACCCCTTACTCGGCCCTTGTCTGGGGCGTACTTGTCGAAATGGCGGGGTTCCCGGCGGGCGCGGTCAATATTGTGACCGGATCGGCGCGTGTGATCGCAGGGGAACTCACCCGCAACCCGAAGGTACGGAAGCTGACATTCACCGGGTCGACCGAAGTCGGCAAGATGCTGATCCGGGACTGTGCGGATACTGTCAAGAAAGTGTCGATGGAATTGGGTGGCAATGCGCCGTTCATCGTTTTTGATGACGCTGATCTGGACCGTGCGATTGACGGCGCGATGATCGCGAAGTTTCGCAATGCCGGGCAGACCTGCATATGCTCGAACCGTATTTTTGTTCAGTCGGGCATCCATGATGCGTTTGTCGCAAGGCTTGTCGCGCGTACGGAGAAGATGGTCGTCGGCCCCGGCGCACAGGACGGCGTCGAAATCGGGCCGATGATAGACGATGCGGCGGTCGAGAAGACACAGGGCCTGATAGATGATGCCGTCAGCGGTGGCGCAAGCGTACTGACGGGGGGTGGCCGCCATCCGCAGGGCGGATGTTTCTTCAAGCCGACTGTCGTTGCCGGGGCGACACCGGCAATGCGGATCGCGCAAGAAGAGATTTTCGGACCTGTCGCGGCAATCTACAGGTTCGAGACGGAAGAGGAACTGATTGCGCAGGCAAATGACAGCACCTACGGGCTGGCC
Organism: Paracoccaceae bacterium; assembly: GCA_007128995.1. GTDB lineage: Bacteria > Pseudomonadota > Alphaproteobacteria > Rhodobacterales > Rhodobacteraceae > Roseinatronobacter. The sequence continues at coordinate 8,403 of SKWJ01000217.1, read as the reverse complement.
GCCTATGTCTATACCCGCGACCTTGGCCGGACCTTCCGCATGCAGGACGCCCTTGAATACGGGCTGATCGGCGTCAACGAAGTGCTGATCGTAACGCCAGAGGTGCCCTTTGGCGGGCTCAAGGAATCCGGGCTTGGCAAAGAGGGCGGCTGGCAGGGCCTCGAGGACTTTCTCGAAACGAAATACACCTGCATCGGCGGATTGCAGGCTCAATAGGGCCCGCGCCGTCTGAAGGCGCGTCGTGGTCCGGACGCGAAACTTCTTGACGCGAACAAAAGTTCGGCCAAAATCGAACAAAAGTTCGTAAATCACGGAATTGCAACCCAGAGGGAGATGATGATGACCAAGAAAACGATAGCGATGTCCGCTACGATAGGGCTTTTGCTGAGTGCCACGGCGGCTGTCGCCGAATTCCCGAGTGAGGGACCGATCCGGATCGTTACGCCTTATGGTGCGGGCGGCGGTATCGATATCGCAGCGCGGATTCTTGCTCAGGTCGGCGAAGCGCATCTGGGCGCGCGTGTTGAAGTGGTGAACATGCCCGGTGCCGGTGGCATGGATGCCGCCAATTTCGTCCGCCAGAACGGAGATGACGGCTATACGCTGATCATCTCGGATTACGGCCCGCTGATCACCCTGCCGCTGTTGGAGGATACCCCCTATCAGCCGGAAGACTGGGTGCCGCTGACCCAGGTGACCGAGATTGCGCCAACGATCGTGGCCCGTTCGGATGCCGGTTTCGATGATCTTGCAGGGTTCATCGCGGCCGCTCAGGCCAACCCCGGGAGCGTTGCAATCACGCATGGGGCCTATCTGAGTTCCAGCCATCTGCCGTTGTTGCGCCTGCAAGACCTGGCGGGCTTTGCGACAAACCAGATCCCGACATCGGGTGGTGGTGAAACAGTCCAGTTCCTGCTTGGCGGCACTGTGCCGGTTGCTGTGACAACACCCACCACCATTGCAGGGGCGGTCGAAGCCGGGGATGCCGTGCCATTGGCTGTTGCCTCTGCCGAGCGCGTGCCATCCTTGCCCGATACGCCAACTCTGGCAGAGCTGGGGCATGATGTGGTGATGCCGGTCTGGTACACCATTTTCGCAACAGCAAATGTGCCAGAGGACATTGTCGCGCATCTGTCTGATGGAATTGCAGCGGCCTATGCCAGCGACGAAGGGCAGGAACTTGCGGCGCGGGCCAATGTCGATGCGCGGCCGATCTCGCGCGCGGATGGCTTGCAGGACATCTATGATGCGACCTTCGAAACCGTACGCGAAACGCTGGAAAGCGTGAATTAAGCCCAGATCGTGTTGGTGGCGGGCGGACGCGGAACATGCGCCGCGCCCGCCACGTGACATCCGGAGTTTCCCTTGCCCCTGCTAGATCTCTTGCCCCTTGCGGCAGATATTGCCTTTCGCCCCGAAGTCCTGCTGGCGGTCCTGCTGGGGGTGTTTCTTGGGGTGACGGTCGGGGCAATTCCCGGCATCTCGGGTGATATGGCGATGGCGGTTCTGCTGCCCTTTGTCTTCACGATGGATGCTGCGGCCGCGATCGGCATGTTGATGGGGATTTACAAGGGGGGGCTGTTCGGGGGCTCCATCTCGGCTATCATGTTTGGCGTTCCCGGAACGCCCGGTGCCGCCGCAACAATGATGGATGGCTACCCGGCAAAGCAGGCTGGACGGCCAAATTCCGCGCTGCATACGGCGCTGTATTCCTCCGTATTCGGGGATCTGGCCGGTGTCATGGTCTTGATCTTCATTGCGACACCCTTGGCCGCGCTTGCTCTGAAATTCGGGCCGCGCGACTTTTTTGCACTGTATATCGTGTCGATTGTTGTCATTGCCTCACTGGACAAGGGGCGTGTCGTGCGGGGCTTTGCGGCCGCGTCTATCGGCGTCATGCTGTCGATGATCGGCCGCGACCCTTTCACTGGCGCGCAGCGCTATACATTCGGGATCCCGGAACTGGCGGGCGGGATTGGCCTTGTCCCTTTGCTGATCGGCCTTTTCGCGCTGTCAGAAATCATGATTCAGGTTGGACGAAGTTTTCACGCGCGCGTCCAGACAGAAGCACAGCGCGCCGCTCAGGTTGCGCAGGACGCCGGGTATGATCCGCGCAAGGACAAGCTGTCGCGGCAGGAGTTTCGCAGTCTTTGGCGGGCGATGACGATCGGAAGCGCAACAGGAACGTTCATCGGTGCGCTGCCGGGGGCGGGGGCAACGCTCGCGGGATTCCTCAGCTACGCGCTGGCTCAGCGTGCGTCTCGTCGGCCGCAGGAGTTCGGCAAGGGCTGTATGGAAGGTATCGCCGCACCAGAGGCGGGGAACAGCGCGACAGCTGGCGCAACGCTTATTCCATTGTTTTCCTTTGGTATTCCCGGTAGCGGTTCCGCTGCCCTGATCGGGGCCGCGTTCATCATGCAGGGCATCACACCGGGCCCTCAGATGATCGAAGCAAATATGCCGATCATCTATGCAATCTTCATTCTGCTGGTCCTGGGAACACTCATGAACCTTGTGGTCAGCAAGGCATTGCTTCCCTACTATGCCCGGATTTCCCTGATCCCGCCCAGAATCGTGTTGCCGATCGTGGTTGCCCTGGCCGTGGTCGGAACATATGCGATTTCAAATTCGGTCACCGATGTCTGGATGCTGGTCGCTGCTGGTGTGTTCGGGGTTCTGATGCGGGGGTTCGGGATACCAATTCCCGCGCTGGCATTGGGCTTCATACTTGGCCCCGGATTCGAGCGCGCGCTGCGACAAGCGCTGATGCTGGGCCAGAATGACTGGGGGTATCTGCTGCAAAGCCCGATTGCGCTGGCGATCTATGCGACCGGGGCCGGTGTCATGGCGCTGTTCTTCTGGGCAACCTTTCGCCGGGGGCAACCCGATGCGGCATGACCTTGACCGAAAATTCGTTGTCGGCGCGTGTATCCTTCTGGTTCTGGGCGTCTGGGGGCTTTGGCACACCTATTTCGGACACTGGCGGCCCGGGCCGGGGGGTGGGCCAATGGCAATCCCGCGGATCATGTTTCTGGTGCTGATCCCCGCCGCGCTTTTAATGATATGGCAGGCGTTTCGTTACCCCGAGAGTTGCCAGACCGAAACCGTACCAATGCGCGTGGTCGGTGCCGTGGTTATCTGGGCCTTGCTGTATTTCTGGCTGGTGCGCAACCTCGGGCTTGTCAGTTCTACCGCGATCATGCTGTGCGTTGCCATGCTGGTCCTGTCGCCGCGCCCGATGCAAAGCCTGAAGCTTGTGATCCCTGTGGCGATGCTTTCGGCGGGGGCGTTCTGGGTCATGTTCACGCAGATTGCACCGGTCCTGCAGGTGCGGGTGTGGTGGTTCTGACATGCGGTTGGGTGTGGTCATCAACCCGGTGGCAGGTCTGGGCGGTGCGGTAGGCCTGAAAGGCACGGATGGCCGTGATATCGTGACCGAAGCCCTGCGCCGCGGCGCCGAACCACAATCGGGCCTGCGTGCCAGACACGCGTTCGAGATCCTTGCGCGGGCTTGTCCGGGTGTGTCAGTTCTGGCCGGACCGGGGCAAGCGGGTGTTGACTGGCTGACCGGCCTTGATCTGGATGTTCAGATACTGCCTGCCCAGCCCTTGCTGGGCACCGGGGCCGACACCCGCGAGATGGTTGCGGCCATGCGCGGGCAGATTGATCTGATCGTCTTTGCCGGGGGCGATGGGACAGCCCGCGATGTTCTGGCGGCTGCACCGGGCCTGCCGATGCTTGGCATCCCGTGTGGCGTCAAGATGCATTCGGGCGTGTTTGCCTTGTCGCCGTCAACGGCGGGTCATCTGCTGGCTGATCTTCTTGCCGCCGGCGCAGGGCGGAGCAGCTTATCTGAAGTTGAGATCATGGATATCGACGAAGCTGCCCTACGCGCCGGCCATATTGCGCCGCGACTTTACGGGGTGGCGTCTGTTCCGTCACGGCCCCGTCGAATGCAGGCTGCCAAAGGACAACCCGGTCCGCGCGATGATCAGGCGGCCCTCGCCCTTGCCGCGCAAGAGATTGTTGCCGGAGTTTCCTCGGATACCCTCCTGATCGTAGGTCCGGGACGCAGCGCGGGTCAGGTCATATCGGCTTTGGGCCATGTTCCGACTTTGCTGGGTGTTGATGCGGTGACACCGGGCGCGCTGATAGCACAGGATGCCTGTGCCGAAACACTCAAGGCGCTTGTCGCGCAGACATCTGAAACCCGCATTGTTCTGGGTGTGACCGGGCAGCAGGGTTTCGTGCTTGGTCGTGGCAATCAACAGATACATGCTGATGTCATTCGCGCCGCCGGTGGTCGCGGCGCGCTGGAGATTCTGGCCACACGCACGAAACTTGCCGCCCTGGCGCAGCCTTGCCTATGGGTGGATACCGGGTGCGCGGCCCTTGATCAAAGCCTTTCGGGTTATGTCCGGGTTCGCACTGGCCCCGGGGAAACCCAGATGATGCGCATAAGGGCCGCATGATGTCAGGACACCCGCCCAAGGCATTTCATGCCACGTCACAGGTAACACAGGAGGCTTCGAGATGGCACTAAACAACACCGGACATCCCTGGATGGCCTTGTCCGCACCAGGCGCGATCGAGGATATGCTGGCAGAGATTGGCGCATCCTCGGTCAAAGACCTGTTCGCGCAGATACCAGAGGATCATTTTCGCAAGGCGCCGCTTGACTTGCCCCCGCAACTGGCCAGCGAGATGGCCTTGAAGCAGGACCTGCTCGGCAAGCTCAAGAAGAACCACACATGCGAGGACAACCTGAATTTTCTGGGTGCTGGCGTCTGGCAGCACCATGTCCCCGCCGTGGTGGATGAAATTGTGGGCCGCACGGAATTTGCAACAAATGTCTGGGGGTCTTATCAATCTGATCATGGGCGCAATCAGGCGTGGTTCGAGTTTTCCAGCCAGTTGGGCGCGCTTCTCAAGCTGGATGTGGTGCAGTTGCCGGTCTATAGCTGGGGCTGTGCCATCGGGCACGCGATCCGCATGGCGCAGCGATTGACCGGGCGCTCTCGGGTCCTTGTGCCCCAGTATTGCGATCCCGAACGTCTGTCGGTCATTCACACCTATTGCCAGCCTTCGGAAATGGAGAACCATATCGAAGTTGTCGAGGTGAAGGCCGATCCCGCCACAGGTCAGATTGATATGGGTGATCTGCGCGACAAGCTGGGCCCGAATGTCGCCGCCGTTTATTTCGAGAACCCGGCCTATCTGGGCACGATCGAAACAAACCCGGCTGATATTTCAGCCGCTGCCCGTGCGTGCGGGGCAGAGACAATCGTCGGGGTGGACCCGCTCAGTCTGGGCGTGATGATGGCCCCCGGTGATTACGGTGCCGACATTGTCACCGGTCCGGTGCAACCGCTTGGGGTGCATATGAATTGCGGCGGTGGTGTTGGTGGCTTTATCGCAAGCCGCGATGAAGAACGCTATGTGCGCGAATATAACGGGTTTCTGGTCTCGATCGCGCAGACACAGCGCGAGGGCGAGTTCGGGTTCGGGTTGGCCGCGGCGCATCAGAACTCTTACGGTTCGCGCGAGCATGGGAAAGACTGGACTGGGAACTCAACCTATCTCTGGGCGATTGCGGGTGCGGTCTATATGGGTCTTCTTGGGCCCGAAGGTTTCCGCGAACTGGGGCAGCTGATCCTGTCGCGGGCCCGTTATGCACAAGCATTGCTCGATGACATTCCGGGCGTCCGCGTCTTGTGGCGGGATACGACATTCAAGGAATTTGTCGTCAATTTCGATGACACCGGCAAGACCGTCGCAGAAATCAACGATGCGTTGCGGGCGCGGCGCATCTTCGGCGGCAAGGATATTTCCCACGAACTGGAACAGGGGCAATGCGCGCTGTATTGCGTAACCGAAATGCATAGCGCCGCTGACCTGCGCCACCTGGCAGCAACTTTGACAGAGGTGTGCAAATGACAACTCCCCGCGAAATTCAGACTGCGCGCTGGAATGAACCTGTAATCCATCAGCTGGGCCGAGAGGGCGCGCGCGGCCAGCGTTTTCCGGCCCCCGAGGCAGAGTTGCCAAGGGTGACCTTGCCAGAAAGCATTATGCGGACCGACCGGCCGGACCTGCCCGAACTGACCGAGTTCGAAGTGCAGCGCCATTTCCTGCATCTCAGTCAGATGACGCTTGGCATGATGGGTGTCAGCCTGTTCGGCACATGCACCATGAAATACAATTCGAAAACCGCAGAATATGCCACGCTGCGTCCCGAATTGGCTGAAATCCACCCCTATCAGCACCCCGATACATTGCAGGGGGTGCTGGAAATCCTGCATGATTTCGACCTGATCCTGCGCAGCCTTTCCGGCATGGATCAGTTCGTCTTTCAGGCCGGGGGCGGTGCCGATGCAGCCTATACAATGACAGCGGTTGCACGCGCCTATTGGGCCGATCGGGGTGAACTGGAAACCCGCACAGAGATGGTGACCTCGATCCAGGCGCATCCGTGTAACCCCGCAACAGCGGCGGCGGCCGGGTTCAAGGTCGTCAATCTGCCGTTGGAAGAGAACGGCTATCCATCGCTTGACGCGTTGAAAGCCGCAGTGTCAGAGCGCACGGCGCTTGTCATGATCAACAATCCTGACGACATGGGGATCTACAACCCCGAGATCAAGGAATGGGTTCGCGTGGCGAAGGAGGCGGGCGCGCTGATCTTCTATGATCATGCCAATTTCAACGGTGTGATGGGCAAGTTGTCAGCCCGTGAACTGGGTTTCGACGCCTGCATGTTCATGTTGCACAAAACATTCGGAGCCCCCAAGGCCGGGGGTGGGCCCGCTGTCGGGGCCTATGGCTGCACTGACCAGCTCGCACCCTACATGCCTGCGCCTCTGGTGGTGAAAACTGGCGACCGCTATGCGTTGGACGATGATCGTCCCAAAAGCTGCGGCAAGATCCGGGAGTTCTGGGGCAATGTTCCGCAGGTCGTAAAGGCCTATGCCTGGGCGCGCGGGATGGGGGCAGAGGGCATTGACCTCGCGTCCGATATTTCCGTGGTGGCGAATAACTACATGGATCATCGTTTGGCGCAGATTGACGGGGTGGTGCGGTCGAACCCGGATATCACCGCGCCGCGCATGGAAATGACCCGCTGGTCACTCGCGCCAGTATTCGAGGAAACAGGTGTCGGGACATTCGATTTTGCAAATCGCATGGCTGACTATGGCATCGATCCCTGGTGGATGAGCCACGAGCCATGGCTCGTGCCAGAGCCCTTCACACCAGAGGCTGGCGAACTCTGGTCAAAGGCGGATATCGATCTGTGGATCGATGTCGTCGCTCAGATTGTGCGCGAAGCCAGAGAGACGCCCGACCTTGTCAAATCTGCGCCGCATAATCAGCCAGTGGCGCAGTTGAAGGGCGATGTCTTTGAAGACCCGGAAAAATGGGCGATGACCTGGCGCGCATATCTGCGGAAATTCGCATAAGCTGTGCGTGACGCGCCACGGACAGGGTTAACTAGGCCCAGTTCGTGGCGCGCGCGCCAGCGCTGCCGTCGTGTTTACCCATCGTGCAGAACGGAAATTCCCTTTAGTGACAGGCGTGGTGGGTGTCCAAGGACCATATCCGCGACAAGGCGGGCGGTCATCGGGCCGGCCGAGAACCCCATCCATGGGAACAGAGCAAGAAAGAAACCGTTATGCCCCGGCACCTCTCCGATAATCGGTCGCCAATCGGCGGTTCCGTTCACGATAGCGGTCCAGGTCCGCACTGTCTGCGCGCTTTCAAGCGCCGGAATGACTTGCGCTGCAGTGGCAAGGTTCCCCGACAGGTTGGCCGGGATCAGGCTCAGGGTGCCATTGACGCGCTGTCTGGCTGCCCAGCCCCCACCAATAAGGCAGGTCCCATTGCGGGCCTGTTTGACAGACAGCTTGCCCGCAGCCGAATAGACCAGATGCGGGATAAGCGGCGCCAGCGCCTGCGTTGCCGTGACCTGCAGCGCAAAGCCTTGCAGGTCTATGCGAAGGCCCAGCAGCGCACCGATCTCGGCCGCTCTTGCCCCCGCAGCGTTAATGACACGCCGGGCATGCACAGGCCCCTCTGGTGTGGTAATGCGATAGCCGCCCGCCGCGGGTTCCAGTCCGGTTACGGGCATATGCGTGCGGATTATGGCCCCCGCCGCGCGGGCAGCCGCGGCCAAAGCTGGCGTCGCGCGCAACGGGTTGGCTTTGCCTTCCATGGCGCAGAAACCAGCGCCGATCGCATCTGTGGTCAGATATGGGGCGATGCGGCGAAGGTCTTCGCGCGTCAGGATTTCTGTTTCGACCCCGGCCGCGCGTTCGATCTGCGCTTTTGCTTCGATCTGGCGCATCTGGGTGTCGGTGGTCGCAACCACCAGCCCGCCTGCCAGCTTCACATCCAGATCCACGCCCAGTT
>SKWJ01000036.1 GCA_007128995.1 Paracoccaceae bacterium | reverse complement strand
GCCCTTCGGGGGCGCTGCCCCTGCCTGCGTCAGGGGCGCGTCAGGCTGTCTGCAGCGGGGCAAGGACCATTTGCCGCGTGGCCAGCCGGTCTGCCTCGGCCCTGGAATGGGTGACGAAGACAGTTGCGGGACGCTGTTCGGCGATGACACTTTCGGTCAGCGCCAGCATATCGGCGACAAGGGTTTCATCAAGCGACACGAAAGGTTCGTCCAGAAGCAGGATATCGGGTTTCGCGGCATAGGCACGGGCAAGTGACAGGCGGCGTTGCTGGCCAAGCGACAACTGCCCCGGATAGAGCGCCCCCTTGCCGCCAAGGCCGACGCGCGACAGGGCCGCTTCGGCGGCGGCTCTGCTGACGCGTGTTGTCAGCACAAGATTGTCCAAAGCACTGCGCCATGGCAGCAGCGTGGGTTCCTGAAAGACCATTGCAAGGCGTCCGTCACGACGGACCTGCCCCTGAAAAGACCTGTCCAGCCCCGCGATGATGCGCAACAGGGTTGATTTTCCGACACCGGACGGCCCCAGCACTGCCAGCACATCCCCGCGCGCGACAGTGAAGGCCAGATCGCGCAGCACGGTTTCAGGGCCAAAGGATTTCCGCGTGATCGCAACCTGCAGGCTCATGCGTCTCTCCAGCGCCGTGCGCGGGCTTCGACAGGTTGCAGCACAAGGGTTTCAATGGCGAGCATGACGCCGATGAAGCTGAGCGCGTAGACCAGCACCATCGTGACATCGAACATCTGGAAATGCAGGTGGATCTTGAACCCGACCCCCTGTCCACGGCCCAGAAACTCGACCACCAGAACAATCTTCCAGATCAGGCTGAGGCCAGAGCGCGCGGTGGATGCCAGATGCGGGGCAAGCTGCGGCAACAGCACATGGCGCAGCCGGGCATAGGCCGACATGCCGAACACCTGCGCCATGTCGGCCAGCTGCCCCGACAATGCGCGCGCCCCCTCGCGCATCATGGCGGTCACCAGCGGGATCTTGTTGATGGCGACGGCGACAATGGCTGCCGTCTCGTTCAAGCCGATCCACAGAAAACACAGCACGATCACCACCAGCGCCGGCAGGTTGAGGAAAAAGACCAGCCAGGGATCGAGCCATCGGTTCAGCGCAGGGAGAAGCCCCATCAGGACCCCCAGCACCAGACCCAGCGACATGGCAAAGACAAAGGCCTGTATCACCCGCCACAAGGTTATTCCCAGATGCTGCCACAAGGCACCGGATGCGCCCTCTGCCCAGAGGCGCGGAAGAACGATCTGTGGCCCCGGCAAGACCATGGGATCGGCCTTGACCAGAGCAAGCGCCCACCAGAAACCAATGAGCGCCAGCAATGACAGCCAGCGCACGGCCCAGAGCGGCAGCGGACGCAACATGCCAGCGGGCATGCTTCGTCCTGCTGTTTCCGTGCCAAGCGTATCCTGCACCCAGCGTGTCACGATCCGAGCGGCACGAAAACGCCCTCTGGCAATTCGGTCGCCGTGCCGACAAGATCCTCGCCACCCAGATCCACCATCAGGCGGAACATGGCGCGGGCCGAGTCTTCGCTGATCGGACCGTCTTCCGGGATGCCGGCTCTGAAGCCTGCGACAAGAGCATGAAACTCTGCATCATCGGCGGCATTCATGATCGGGCGCAACCGCGCCCAGTCATCTTCGGACCCGGCCAGCTGCGCTTTTGCATCGCGCGAGGCCGCGGCGAAGGCCGTGACAAGCTCTGGCTGCTCGGCCACCAGCGCGGATTGCACGACATAGCCCAGAAGCGGCATTGCCGGGTCCATTCCCAGCGCTGCGGCGGCATCGGCCACAGAAATCAGGTGGCGCATGCCTGCCGCTTCCTGTTTGGCCATGAAATGCCAGAAATTGATCGCGCCACCCAGATCGCCGCTGCGGGCGGTCTGGAATATCAGCGGTGGTGCCCCGTAGACCTGTTCGGTCTCGGCCAGCAGATCAAAGCCTTGCTGTGCTGCATAGGCCCGCAGGATGATCCAGCTTTTGTCGTTCGGGCCGCCTGCAATCCCGATTTTTGCGCCGCTCAGGTCCTGCAAGGTTTGCGCGGGGCTGTCGGCCCGGACCATAACCCCCCCGACAGCGCGACTGTAGGGGATGAAGGCGATGTCCTGTCCTGCGGCGCGCTGCCGCGCCACCCAGATCCAGTCATCGACGATGATATCAACCTCACCGCCCTGAAAGGCGATCTGCCCGGCGGCCTTGCCTGCGACCTCCTGAATCTCGAGCTGGAACCCGTTGGCGGTGTCGAACCCGTGGTGACGGATCACGTCGAGTTCCCAGGCAACCGTTCCGCCGGCCTGACTGGCAATGGTCAGGACAGGCAGATCTGCCAGAATGGGCGCGGATGTCAGGGCAAGCGCGCAGGCCGCCCTGCGCAATGTGGTGAATAGGGTCATGTCATGTCCTCCCAGAACGTCTGGACAAGCCTAGGCGCAACCCAGTCGGCAGCCTATTCGACCAAAGGCCAACTTGGCGGCGTTTTCCTAGCCCAATGGTCGTAAGACCAAAGACCAATTTCGCGGCGCTCACGGTTTCGCGATACTGCGTCGCACTGATTGCGCCGCGCCTTCGCCGATGTCCGGCCAAGCCCGGCCCCTTTGGGAGGAAGAGGATGAACAGATTCGTATTGGCCGTCTGTGCTGGCATAATGGTTGCGCCGATGGCGCATGGGCAGGTCACGGACGAAGACCTGGCGAATGACGACGTGGTCACGACAAGTGTTTTGACCAACGGAATGGGGCGGCACATGCAGCGCTACAGCCCGCTGGACCAGATCAACAAGGATAGCGTGCAGAACCTGTTCCCGGCCTGGAGCTTCAGTTTCGGCGGCGAGCGTCAGCGCGGGCAGGAAAGCCAGCCGCTGGTTTATGACGGCGTGATGTATGTCACCGGCTCTTACAGCCGCGTTTTCGCGCTGGATATCAAGACAGGTCGCAAGCTCTGGCAGCATGATGCGCGCTTGCCGGAAGGGATTCTGCCCTGCTGTGACGTGATCAACCGGGGCGCGGCGATCTATGGCGACAATCTCTATTTCGGCACGCTGGATGCGCGCATTGTTGCGCTGAACCGGCATACGGGCGCAGTGGTCTGGAATCGCCGCTTTGCCGATTACCGCGAAGGCTACAGCTATACTGCCGCACCGCTGATCGTGAACGGGCTGGTGATCACCGGAAATTCGGGCGGCGAATTCGGGATTGTAGGCGCTGTCGAAGCCCGCGATGCCGAAAATGGCGAACTGGTCTGGCGTCGTCCGGTGATCGAGGGTCATATGGGCGAATTGAATGGTGAAGAAAGCACCATGACAGGCGAAATGAATGCTTCGTGGCCGGGCGACATGTGGCAGACTGGCGGCGGTGCGCCATGGCTTGGCGGCACATATGACGCCGAAACAGACACACTGATCTTTGGCACAGGCAACCCGGCACCCTGGAACAGCCACCTGCGCGAAGGCGACAATCTCTATGCCGCCTCGCGCATCGGGCTGGACCCGTCCACTGGCGAAATCAAGTGGTATTTCCAGACAACCCCATGGGAAGGCTGGGATTATGACGGTGTGAACGAAGTGATCCCCTTCACCGATGCCGAAGGAAATGGCCGACTTGCCACAGCCGACCGCAACGGGTTCTTCTATGTGCTGAACCGTGAGGACGGTAGCTTTGTCGACGCAATGCCTTTCGTGGAAGAGATCAGCTGGGCCAGTGGCATTGACGAGACTGGACGTCCGATCTTCAACCCTGAGAACCGTCCGGGCAATCCGGCCGAATCGGCTGATGGCGAGCGGGGCGAGGTTGTCTGGGCCGTGCCGGGCTTCCTCGGTGGCAAGAACTGGCAGCACATGGCCTATTCGCAGCGCACCGGCTATTTCTATGTGCCTGCGAATGAATGGGGCATGGATATCTGGAACGAGCCGATCACCTATCGGCAGGGCGCGGCCTATCTGGGCGCTGGCTTTACCATCAAGCCGCTGTTTGAGGATCATATCGGCGCGATGAAGGCGATTGATCCCAACACGATGGAGATCAAGTTCCAGGTCAACAATGCCGCGCCGCTTTGGTCTTCGGCCATGGCAACCGCGGGCGGGCTGGTTTTCTACGGGACACCCGAAGGCTATATCAAGGCCATCGATGACGAATCGGGCGAGGTGCTCTGGCAGTTCCAGACCGGGTCCGGCGTCGTGGGTCAGCCGATCACCTGGGACGATGAAGATGGCGTTCAGTGGCTTTCGGTCGTGTCTGGCTGGGGCGGGGCTGTGCCGCTCTGGGGGGGCGAAGTCGCCCAGCAGGTCGCCTATCTGAATCAGGGCGGGTCGGTCTGGACCTTCCGCATCCCGGATGCGCTTCTGGCCTCGGCGGACTAAGGCGCTGCAGGATCATGTGACTGCTTTGAACCCGGCCTTGCGCCGGGTTCATTTGTAGTCGGCCCCATAGTCGAAAGTCGCATATGCGATCTGCTGCGCCATGCTTATTGTGCTTCATATGTTCACGATTCTTCGCATGCTTCTGCTGTCATGTCTGCTTGCCCTGCCTGCGCAGGCGCAAATTCTGACCCCTGAAGAAATGCAAGCCTATGTGCCGCCGCCCTTTGGGTTGGGCGAGGCGTTGAATGACAAGGGTCTTTACCGCGTTGTCAATTCCGGCGGCGCGCCTGCTGGGTTTGCCTTCACCACGCAGCCCTATGCGGCGCTTCCGGGATTTGCGGGTGCACCGATCAACGCGCTGGTGGTGCTGGACCGCGAAGGAACCTTCGTGACAGTCCGCGTGGTGCACCATAATGAGCCGATCTTCATTTCGGGCATGGGCGAAGGGCCTTTCCGCGAGTTTTTCGAGCAATATGCAGGCAAGTCGATCTGGTCGCCGATGACGATCGGGACACCCTATGGCGGTGCAGATGCCGGTTCATCGCTTGTGCATCTTGACGGCATCACCAAGGCCACGGCATCGGTCCGGATTGCACATGAATCGATCATGGCCGCCGCACATGCCGTTGCGCGGGAACATATGCAGGGCCGCGTTGCAGCCCCCGCCGCGCGGCCCGATCCGGACCATGATGAAACGCTGACATGGGGCGATCTGGTCGAACAGGGGCTGGTCGGACATCTGCGCGTCAGCAATGCAGAGATTGACGCGGCCTTTCAGGGCACGCGCTGGGCGCAGTCTGACCCTGCATCCCGGGCCGACCCCGAGGGGGCCTTTCTGGACCTCTGGTTGCTGGATGTGACACCGCCCGCATTGGCGCGTGCGGCGCTCGACCCATCAACCATCGCCCAGATGGTGCGGTTTCAGGGGGTCGCGCCGACAGACGAGTTCCTGCTTCTGATCGATGCCGGGCGTCATGGGCTGGTCAGCGATACTTTCGTGCGCAACACCTCGCCTGATCTTATCAAGGCCGAACAGGGCGGTTTTCCCATTGCTTTGCGCGACGCGGATTTTCTGGTGGACCTTGCGCCCGGCGCGCCCGACGGCACAGCCATGATCCTGCGCACGGATCGTCGGCTTGGCTTCAACCCGGCTGAGCCCTTCACCCTGATCATCGAGGCAGTGCGCGAGCATGGGTTCATCACCCCGGAAATTGGCCGCGTTGAACTGGAACTTGAACACCTGACCGATGAGCGGTTTTTCCTGCGCGAACGTGTGATTACACCGATGCCCCCCTGGCTGGAAGCGCTCTATAATCGCCAGATCGACCTGATCGTGCTGGCGCTCGGGCTTGCTGCGCTGGTCTGGGCGCTGGGCGCGCGGATGAACCGCTTCGCGGGCTGGCAGCATTTCACACCGGCGCGGCTGCTGATCCTTGCGCTGATGACAGGCTTTGTCGGTTTCTGGGGGCAGGGGCAGTTGTCCATCGTCACGCCGCTGGGTGTCTTGCGCACGGCGCTTGAGGGCGGGTCCTATGTTTTCCTGCTCTATGATCCGTTCTCGTTGCTGGTCTGGGCTGCCGCGATCCTTGGCTTCGTGCTGTGGGGGCGGGGGCTGTTCTGCGGCTGGTTGTGTCCGTTCGGCGCGTTGCAGGAATTTGCCCACCATCTGGGGCGCCTGCTGCGTCTGCCACAGATCGAGCCCTCGCCGCGGTGGGACAAGCGGCTTAAGTCATTGAAATACGTTGCTCTGGCGGGGTTGGTTGGTCTGGTGGTTTTCGCGCCACACCATGTTGATACTGCCGCCGAGATCGAGCCATTCAAGACCACCATTACTGTGTTTTTCCTGCGGGAATGGTATTATGTTGCTTATGCCGCCTTCTGGTTGCTGTTGGGCATGGTGCTGTTCAAGGGGTTCTGTCGTTATCTTTGTCCGTTGGGCGCAGTGATGGCGCTTGGCGGGCTTGTTCGGGGGCGCGACTGGATCGCCCGGCGTACGGAATGTGGCAGCCCCTGTCAGTTGTGCCGGGTCAAATGCAACTACGGTGCAATCGAGAAATCTGGCAAGATCGCGTATTCCGAGTGTTTTCAATGTCTGGATTGCGTGGCTATCCACGATGACGAAAACCGCTGTGTCCCGCTTGTACTTGCGACGCGCAAGACCCGCCGCGCAGGATCTGTCGCACAGCCCCAGCCGCACGCCCCGGTGCAAGCCCCCCCTGTGCACGAGGCTCCGGCATGAACTGGCTGACCCGCCGCCGCTTTCTGGCTGTCTCTGCCTGCGCCGCGCTTGGCGCATCCGCTCGTTCTCAGGATACCCCGCAAAGAGTGACGTGGCAGGGCGTGGCCTTTGGGGCGGACATCCGAATCACATTGGATGGACCAGAGCAGATCACGCGGCCTGCGCTGGCGCGCGCGCGGCTGGAAATCGAAGCCTACGAGGCGCGGTTCAGCCTGTTCCGCGCGGATAGCCAGCTTGTGCAGTTGAACGCACAAGGGGGCTTGCCCGATCTTGACCGGCGTTGGCATGACATTGTGCAAGTCAGCGACAGCTTGCACGAGGCAACAGAAGGGCTGTTCGATCCGACCATCCAGTCGCTGTGGCTGGCGCATGCTTACGGCCTTGACTTGCAGGCCGCCCGCTCTGCCATAGGCTGGCAGAACGTGCAGTTGCCGGGGCCGGGGCGCAGGGGGTTGCGTCTGGCCAGCGGGCAGGCACTGACCTTCAATGGTATTGCCCAAGGGGCCGCGACCGATGCTGTCCGTCAGGTCTTGCGCGAGGCAGGACTGACGCATGTGCTTGTCGATATAGGCGAGACGGCCACGATTGGCGGTCCGTGGCACCTTGGCTTTTCTGATCCGCTTGCCGGGCTGCGTGCCAGCGTCAGGCTGACAGATGCGGCATTTGCTGTCTCAAGCCCCGGCGCCTTGCAGATAAGTGCCAGTGCGAGCCATATTCTGGACCCGTCCGAACAGCGCCTGCCGAAATGGGCAAGCGTCGGGGTTGTTGCAACGGATGCCGCCCTTGCTGACGGGTTTTCGACCGCAGCCTGCCTGATGACCGAGGCCGCGCTGCGGTCGGCTGCGCGCCGCCTTGATGGGGTCACACGTCTGTTGCTGGCAGATGCCCAGGGGCGGCTGACTGACATCACCCTCTGAAAAGCCGTTGCCTCCGTGACCGGGATTGGCCCCCGTCCCGCGCTCTGCGCGCCCCAAGGTTGCAGATGGGGCAACTGTCCCCATACAAGGCCGGTCAACCGGGATCGGTCAGGAATTCCAGCACCATCGCCGCGGTCCATGTGAATTGCTTGCCCCCCAGACCTGTCCCGGTCAGCGGGTCGTAATATTCGGCAAAACCACTGTCGCGGATCAGATCAAGGCTTGCCGAAGTGATGCGCTGGGCCGCTTCTGTCTGCCCTGCATGGCGCATGCCATCGGCGATCATGTAATTCACGACCAGCCAGACAGGCCCGCGCCAATAGCGCACGGAATCAAAACCGGGGGCTTGCGGGGCATGGCTGGCCACTCTGTAGCGGGTTCCATGGGCGTCAATCGTCGCGGCAATACGCGCTGCGTGTTCGGCAGGGATTGGCGCGAAAACAGGCAGCAAGCCGCCCGAAGACGGGCTGTCGATCAGCGTCTGCGAGTGCCGGTCAAGGCACAGATACTGGCCATGCGCGTCTGACCAGAGCGCCGTCAGCGCCGCAAGACCCCGTTGCGCAAGCATGCGGTTCTCGCCCGCTATCGCAATTTCGCCCAGATCTTCGGCCAGATCGGCAAGGTCCAGACAGGCGCGAATGAGAATACCATTGAACCCCGGATCAACAACCTGAAAGGGCGATGCGTCATGCAGCCTGTCGGTCTGCCATCCAAGGCTTCTGAAGCGTTCGACAAGCCAGATATAGCGGTCATACTGATCCTGCGTCGGCCTGTGGGCCGGGTCCGCGTGCTGTGTGTCGCGGCGGGTATAGGGTGTAACGCCATCGGTGGGAACGCGCTCGAACGGGAGATCCCAGTCAACCGCGTTGTCGCGTCCCGATTCCCATGGATGGATTATGGCGACAAGTCCGGTTCCCTGCGGGTCTCGGGTGGCATGAAACCAGCGGTGCCATGCGGTGATCTTTTCCAGAAGCGGCCGCGCCCTGTCGCGCAGGTCGGGGGCACTGTCGAGCAAGCGCCGGAGCGCAAAGCCCGCGACGGGCGGTTGCGTGATCCCGCTGGTGGGAATGGGGCGGCGGCACCCCCAGACCTCTGGACCCGGAAAATACCCGTCATCCTGTTCATGAAAGACGATATGAGGGACCATTCCGCAAGGCCACTGATGCTGAAAGAGAGTCTCGATCTCGGTCAGGGCGCGGTCAGGGTCGAAGTGGCGCTGACCAAGGGCGGTCAGGCAGGAATCCCAGTTCCACTGAAACGGATACAGCCCTTCTGTCGGCACAGTATAGCTGCCCCGGTCATTGGTTTTAAGGATGTTGATTGCGGTGGTGTGAAGCGCGTCAGTCATGCGATGGCCTTGTGAGTTTCAGGGTCGAACCAGCGGATCCGGTCGGGGATCGGGGCAAGTGTGATCGTATCGCCGGGCGTGATGTGATGATCGCTTTCGACAATCGCGCGAAACGGTTGTCCTGCGACCTGTGCTGTCAGCAGTGTATGCGGGCCCAAGGGCTCGACTACGCGGATTTCGGCTTGCAGCCCGTCGGGTGCGGGGTGCAGGTCTTCGGGCCGTATTGCAAATTCAGCCGCCCCGGTCTGTGGGCCATCAAGGGTCAGTCCGGCCACCTGCCAGCGTCCGGCACCGTCGGCACGGGCGGGCAGGAAATTCATCGGCGGATTGCCGATGAAACTGCCGACAAACCGTGCGGCGGGGTTGCGATACACTTCTGTCGGGCGGTCGGCCTGCACGATATAGCCGCCATTCATCACGCTGATCCGGTCTGCAAGCGACATGGCTTCAACCTGATCATGGGTGACATAGATGGTGGTGGTCTTGCTTTCGGCCAGCACGCCCTTCAGTTCGGCGCGCATTTCCAGCCGCAACAGCGCGTCCAGATTGGACAAGGGTTCATCCATCAAAATGACATCCGGCTCCATCGCAAGCGCGCGGGCCACGGCGACACGCTGACGCTGCCCGCCTGACAACTCGCCCGAATAGCGTTTCAAGAGTTGCTCGATATGCATCAGTTCCGCTGTTCGGGTCACACGGCGCGCGACCTCTGATTGCGGCAGCTTTGCCATCCGCAAACCGAAGGCGATATTCTCGAACACGGTCAGATGCGGAAACACCGCGTAATTCTGAAAGACCATGGCGATACCGCGCGCGCGAGGGGGCAGGTGATCAACCCGCCGCCCGCCGATCCAGACCTCGCCCTGTGACGGTGTCTCCAGCCCGGCGATGATGCGCAGAAGCGTTGTCTTGCCGCAGCCTGACGCGCCCAGCAGCACCATGAATTCCTGATCCGCGATGGTCAGGTCCACCGAGTGCAGCGCAGTGAAGCTGCCGAAATTCTTGGCCACACCCTTGATGACAATCTCGGCCATCTGGCCCCTCCTTTTTCAACGGTTGGCGATGCCCCACATCGCGAACAGATACTTGCGCACGGCAAAGATGAAGATCAGCGCCGGCATGACCAGTGCCGCACCGCCTGCAAATTTAAGCGGCAGCGGCGAGACATTCAGCGATTGCAGCAGGAACGCGGTCAGCGTGCGGTTCTCGATGGTCAGGACAGCCGCCGCGAAGACCTCGTTCCACGAAATGACGAAGGCGAAGACTGCACTTGCCATGATGCCGGGCAATGCCAGCGGCAGCACGACCTTGATGAAGGCCTGCAGCCGTGTGCAACCAAGGGTCCAGGCCGCCTCTTCCAGCTCTATCGGGATGCCGGAAAACAGCGAATAGGTGATCAGCACAGCAAAGGGCAAGGCCAG
>SKWJ01000498.1 GCA_007128995.1 Paracoccaceae bacterium | reverse complement strand
TGGCGATCTGCTTGGCCTGGAACACAAAGCTGTTCCAGTCGCGCACCACATGGGTTGTGTCATACATGGACGGGAACCAGCCAAGCCAGACAGCAAAGACAAGAATGAAGACAACACCGGTGAAAAATGTCGGAACGGAAAATCCGATCATCGAAACGAATGTGCCCACCTGATCGAACCAGCTGTACTGACGATAGGCAGAAATCACGCCAATCGGCAAAGCGATCAAGATCCCGAACAGATAGCCCATCCCGACGACCCACAAAGTCTGCGGCACGCGCTGCACAATGATATCACCCACAGGCGACCGGGTCTGCCAGGACAGGATGCGTGGCCCCTCTGGCGCGATGTTCCAGCCCGTCATCCCTTGCAGGATATGCAAGGGCTCGGTCACAGTCATCATATACAGCCATTTGAAATAGCGCACCATCACCGGTTCCCCCAGCCCCAGCGATTGCCGGATCTGTTCGCGCACCTCAAGCGGAATTGTCAGCGGCAGATTTCCTGTCGGATCTCCCGGTGCCATGTCGAGCATGAGAAAGACAATCAGGCTGATGACCAGCACTGTGGGCACGGCAAAAGCCAGTCGGCGCAGCGTGTAGGAAAGCATGTATCGGCCCCGGTGGGTAAAGCCGCCTGCCCCGGGATAGGGGCAGGCGTTTCTTCAGATCGCGATCACTCTTCGATGCGATACCATTCAGCCTGGTTCCAATGCTCGGAATCCCAGACATTCAGGACAATGCCGCCCACTGTGTTCGCAGCCGCGGACACACGACCGCGCGCCACCAGCGGCAGATGCGCGAAGTCCTGAACGAACATGTCGTTCAGGGCGATGACCAGTTCCTGACGGCGATCCGGGTCAGGTTCACGGTTCAATTCAGCCCAAAGCGCGTCGTATTCCTCGTTGCAGTAGCGGTTGATGTTCTGTCCCTGCCATTGGGTGCTTGGCTGAGGCTCGCGGCCACAGCGGCGCTGTTCCAGATGCGGGGTCGGGTCCGTACCTTCGAACAGCGATGCATACATCTGCACATCTGCCCAGAATTTCAGATAGGTGTCCGGGCTGCCCGGATCCGACCCGAAGAACACGCCTGCATCAATGTTGCGCAGCCGCGTATCCACGCCGATTTCGCGCCAGTCCTGCTGGATAAGGGCCTGAAAATCCTGACGCACGGCGTTGGTCGAGGTCTGAAACAAAAGTTCAAGACGCTTGCCGTCCTTCACACGAATGCCATCTGGGCCGACTTCCCAGCCTGCCTCATCCAGCAATGCGCGCGCGCGATCCTTGTCAACCGTCAGACAGGCATCGTTGTTTGGCGAGGCCATCGCGGGTGGCGCGACGATGAAGTTGCAGGTCGGCCTGCCCATTGGGCCAAACCCGATCTCTGTCAGCAATTCGCGGTCAATGGCAAGGCTGAGCGCCTCGCGCACACGGATATCAGACAGAATCGGATGGGGGTGCAGACGGGTTCCGCGCTCATCATCCGGCAGGTCCGGCGACGGGTCGGTAAAGTTGATCTCGATCCGCTCCATCAGCGGGCCAAAATCGACCAGCAAGGTCCCCATACCGCCCGCTTCCATCTGTGCAATCACTTCCGGAGCAAGTTGCAGGTTCCAAGCGTAATCCATCTCTCCAGTCTGGAAAACAGCGCGCGCGGCACCGGTTGCATCCCCACCACCGGCCCAGGTGATCGACTGGAAATAGGGCTGCGTCGGAACACGGTAGTTTTCATTCGCGACGAATTCGATAACGTCATTTGGCCGGAAGTTCGACACTACATAGGGGCCAGTCCCGACAGGTGCGAAATTCGCATCCGTGCATTCGGGGGCGCGGGCGCCCATGCAGTCCTGAAACTGCGCCTGCTGAATGATCACCGAACCTGCCCCAACAAAGGGCAGATAGGGGTTCGGCGTGACATCTTCAAAATGGACGGTCACTGTCAGATCATCGACAGCCTCGACCCGCTCGATCCCGGCAAAACGGTCCCGGTACGAGCACCCGCCTTCGGGATGGGTGCAGTATTCATAACTGAACACAACATCGGCAGAGGTGACAGGCGTACCATCCGACCACAGCAGGCCCTCTGTCAGTTTCCAGGTGATCGATTTCAGGTCTTCGGCAACGCCGCCGTTCTCGAGTGTCGGGATCTCATCGACCAGCCACGGGGTCAATTCGCCCATATTGTCAAACCGGGCCAGAGGCTCCAGCACGATCGAGGCGGCGTTCATTTCCTTTGTCCCGCCCGAAAGATACGGGTTCATTGTCGAGACCGCTTGCCAGTAAATCATGTTCAGATGGCCTGAAGAGCCGCGCTCGCGATCGGCAAGTGCCGATATCGGGGCCAGCATCAGCGCCGCTGCAGTGCCCATCAGGGCAAACCTCGTAGTCATGCGTCTTCTCCTTGTTGGTTATACTCGTTCCTCGATGCACCGGTTGGCCCAGTGTCGTTATAAAGATGGCAGGCCACGATATGGCCCGGTTCCAGTTCGCGCGGCTCAGGGTCGATCTGCCGGCAGATATCCATGACCTTGGGACAGCGGGTGCAGAAGTTGCAGCCTTTGGGCGGGTTTGCCGGCGACGGCACATCCCCCCGCAGAATGATCCGCTCGATCCGTTCCTCGATCGCCGGATCCGGGTCAGGCACTGCCGACAGAAGTGCCTCGGTGTAAGGAT
>SKWJ01000286.1 GCA_007128995.1 Paracoccaceae bacterium | reverse complement strand
CAGCGCCTTCGAGACCAAGGCGCACCAGGAGCAGTTCGGCATCAACGTGTTCCGGGTGCTGGTGGTGACGACCACGCCCGGTCGCATGGAGGCGATGCAGGCCGCCTGCCAGGAGTACCTTGGCCACGTGCGGCCTGGCCTGTTCCTCTTCGCTCACCGTGACATCTTCGATCACGCCAAGCCTGCCGCGTACCCGTTTGAGGATCACACCGGCCGGGAGGTCGTGTTGGTGTAGCAGGTCACAGGCTATGTCAATAACCTTTTCCACCGGATGCCATCCACCGGTAGGGCTGCGGCCTTTACTTCTTGGTCAAACATTGACCTCGTCACGACCGCTTTCGACGCAGCACGTCCAGGCCGGCTGCCATTATCAGCACAATCCCGGTGATCATCAAAGCAACCTCGGAACGTGCATTCATCAGAATCAGACCGTTAGTGAGCATGCCGAGCAGAACAACACCCATTGCCACTCGCAACAATGACCCCTTGCCTCCGGTGAACGGCACACCCCCCAGCAAAATCGCTGTGAGAACCTGAAGCTCCATGCCAACGCCAAGAGATCCGGATGGCGCTGAATTTATTCTCGCGATCGTCATGAGCGCGGCCAGCGCTGTGGCAACACCAACTACAGTATATAGAAACACTATCGTCCATTTGACTCGAATGCCCACGAGATAGGCCGCTCTTTCATTGGCGCCAATAGCGATTGCGTGACGTCCGAGATAATGAAAACGCATGAATAGAAGACCTGCAGCCAACACGACCAGCATGATCCAGGTCAGGATGGGCAATCCAAGCAACTTTCCGTATCCAAGGTAACTGAAGGCCTCCGGAAAACCGAACAGCGGAAATGGTGACAACCATTGGGCCATGCCACGCATAAGGGTGAGGCCGCCGAGCGTCACGATAATGGGTGACATCGCAAGCAAGCCCACAAGGATGCCGTTGATCGCCCCGATGGCTGCGCCGATGAGAAGTGTGACGATGATCGTCCCCGGAACGCCCAGTACCGGAAAAAGCAACCCCGCGATCACACCGGTCAGAGCGATCATCGAGCCGACGCTCAGATCAACTTTTCCGGCCATAAGCAGGATGGCGCAGGGGACCGCGATGGTCATCATGGTCGCAACCTGTACGGACAGGTTGATCATGTTTCCCCATGTCAGAAAGACCGGAGACTGGTGGTTGAAGAACAGTGCCAGCAGTATGATTGCGATCGGCAGTGCTGCTGTGCTGGCGGTCAACAGGAAGTTGACCATGCGCGCGTTGCGCTCTTGAGGCGTAGACGGCGAGGTGGTTGTCATGTTAAACCTTCCCAAGGCGTCGCTTCAGCGGTTACTGCACTGCGGCTTCCAGATTGGAGTGCTTGTGCGCCAGATCGACGAGGTGTTCTTCGTTGATCTCGTCACCTTCCAGCTGGATCGCTTGTCGCCCGTTGGCGAGGACAATTGCCCGATGCGCCAGGGCGACCACTTCTTCCGGGTCGGATGAAGCGAACAGTATCGCCCCACCTGCGGCCGTGAAATCGCGCAGCAGGTTATAGAGATCCTCGCGTGCACCGACATCGACGCCCTGCGTCGGCTCGTCGAGAAGCAGGATTCTGATCCCCAGATCCGGAAACAACCAGCGCCCCATCATGAGTTTCTGGGCATTGCCACCGCTGAACCGCGCGCCTTCCTGATGCGGGAGGCGGGGATGGAGGTTCAGGCGTTCCGCGATCTTGTGAAACAGCCCAAGCTGTCGCCGCGTTCCGCCGGCGTATCCGCCAAAATGCGGCATCAGTAGATTTTCCAGCGCGGAGAGCTCGGAGAACAGGCTTTGGTCCTTGCGGTCGGATGCAACGAGCGCCATTCCGGCGGCACATGCAGATTGTGGGTCGCGATGCCGAGCTGGGCGGCCGTTGCAGTACAACGCGCCGCCGCGTCGCTTGCGCGCTCCAACCAGGCTTTCCAGCAGATCCGTCCGGCCAGAGCCCAGCAGGCCGTAGATGCCCACCACCTCGCCGGCATGCAGTTCGATATTTATCGGTCCGGTGAATTCCGAGTGATAATCCCGAAGCTCGAGAAGCGACTTGCCACTGCGCGGCGCGGCCGGCGGGTTTTCGCCGCGCTCCAGATTGGGGGCGATAGCGCGAGTGATCTCTTCATGGGAAGCCTCGCTGAGGTTGCGCGTCCAGATCACCTGGCCGTCGCGCAGGATGGAGACGCGATCGGCAATCAACTCGATCTCATCGATCAGATGCGTGACGTAGACGACAGCCAAGTTCTCCTTCTTTGCCAGGTGCCGCACGACATTGTGCAGACTCTTCATCTCCTTGTTGGAAAGCGCGGCGGTCGGTTCATCCAGAATCAGGATTTTCGGCTCGTGGCGCAGGGCGCGCGCGATTTCTACAAGTTGGCGCTCGCCCACGCTTAGATCATCGATCAGGGCACGCGGGTCTATACTGACCCCCAGACGCCGCAGCAATTCCTCCGCAATACGGTTCTGCATAGCGGTCCAGACGACCCCGTACATAGCCGTTTCGTGGCCGATGAAAATGTTTTCGGCGACCGTCAATCCCTCGAACACCTGGAAATGCTGATAGATGATCGCCAGTCCCAGATCCTGAGCCAGCCGGGGTGTCATGGATCGGAACTCCCGGTCCCCAAAGCGAATGGTTCCTTCGGTGGGCGT
>SKWJ01000333.1 GCA_007128995.1 Paracoccaceae bacterium | reverse complement strand
GGCCGAGGTCGAGTATCACGAGCATACATCGCATACGATCTGGGTGAAGTTTCCGGTAGTATGTTCGAGCTACACGGTAGAACAGATTGAACGTGAGTTGAACGCGCGACGCACCTTCATGCAAGCTCAAGGCGAGGTGTATACGGTAGAAAGCGAAGAATTCGACAGGCAAGTCCTGAGTGGTAAAGGGCTTTCTGTCGTCATCTGGACCACAACCCCGTGGACTATCCCACAAAACCGCGCTGTCTGCTTCGGACCTGATATCGCATATGGTCTCTACGAAGTGACCGAGGTGCTGGAGGGCAGCAAAGAAGAGGTTGGCGCGAAGATCATATTGGCCGATGCTCTGGCTGAAAGTGCGTTGACTGCCGCTAAGGTGCAAGCAACCCGCTTGTCCACACTGAACGCAGATGTATTGGGCGCGCTGACCCTTGCTCACCCTTTCCGCGGTGTCGAGGGCGCGAATGGCGAGTGGGATTTCGACGTACCAATGTTGCCGGGTGAACATGTCACCGATGACGCTGGCACGGGCTTTGTCCACACCGCCCCCAGCCATGGTGATGATGACTATCAGATCGGCCTGAAACACGGCTTGCCGATGACCTATAATGTGCTCGAAGATGGCAGCTACCGCGCGGACCTGCCGCTTTTCGGCGGAGACGTGATCATCAAGTCTGACGGCAAGGAAGGCGGCGCGAATGTCGCCGTCATCAAGCAACTGGCCTATGCAGGCGTGCTGTTTGCCAAGGGCAAGCTGCGCCACAGCTACCCGCATAGCTGGCGCTCGAAAGCACCGTTGATCTATCGCAACACGGCGCAATGGTTCGCGGCCATCGACAAGCCGCTCGATGACGGCATGAACACCCATGGCGACACGATCCGCGCGCGTGCGTTGGAAAGCATCGACCGGCTGGTGAAGTGGACCCCCCAGACCGGGCGCAACCGGCTCTATTCCATGATCGAGGCGCGGCCCGATTGGGTGCTGTCGCGCCAGCGCGCCTGGGGTGTGCCACTGACCTGTTTCGTGAAAAAGGGGGCGAAACCGACCGACCCTGATTTCCTGCTGCGCGATCCGGAAGTGAACGCGCGAATTGTGGCGGCTTTCGAGGCTGAGGGCGCAGATATCTGGTATGTGCAAGGATTCAAGGAACGCATACTTGAAAACCTGCATGATCCGAACGCCTATGATCAGGTATTTGACATCCTTGATGTCTGGTTCGATTCTGGATCGACCCATGCTTTCGTGCTGCGCGACCGCGAAGATGGGGCGCCTGACGGGATTGCTGATCTCTATCTGGAAGGCACAGACCAGCATCGCGGCTGGTTTCATTCCTCAATGTTGCAGGCCTGTGCCACCAAGGGCCGCGCGCCTTACCACGGCGTCTTGACGCATGGGTTCACCCTGGATGAGAAGGGCATGAAAATGTCCAAGTCGCTGGGCAATACAGTTGCCCCGCAAGAGGTGATCGACGAATACGGGGCCGATATCCTGCGGCTCTGGGTGGCGCAATCGGACTACACCATTGACCTGCGCATCGGCCGCGAGATCCTGAAAGGGGTTGCAGACAGCTATCGGCGTCTGCGCAACACAATGCGCTTCTTGCTGGGCAACCTCGACGGGTTCACCGAAGCCGAGCGCGTCGCACCTGCCGACATGCCGGAACTGGAGCAATGGGTTCTGCACCGACTTGCAGAGCTGGACACTGACGTCCGCAAAGGCTTTGCCGCCTATGACTTTCAGGGCGTGTTCCAGAAATTGTTCACATTTGCCACATCTGACCTGTCTGCTTTCTATTTTGATGTCCGCAAAGATGCACTTTACTGCGATTCTGCGACCAGCCTCCGGCGGCGGTCCGCGCGTACGGTTCTGGACATCCTGTTCCATCGGCTCACAACATGGCTGGCCCCGATCCTTGTCTTCACGATGGAAGACGTGTGGTTGTCGCGCTTTCCCGGCGCGGAATCCTCGGTTCATCTGCAAGATTTCCCGGAGACACCGGCGGACTGGCTGAACACGCCGCTCGGGCAGAAATGGACAAATATCAGAACCGCTCGTCGGGTGGTGACGGCGGCCCTTGAAATCCAGCGCCGCGACAAGGTCATCGGTGCATCACTAGAGGCAGCACCAGTGATCCATATCCGCGACACAGAGATGATTGCGGCGCTGAAATCCGTGGATTTCGCGGATATCTGCATCATTTCTGCGCTGTCGCTAAGTGGCGATCCGATCCCCGCGGAAGCCTTCCGCCTTCCCGAAATCGCGGGCATTGGCGTCGTGTTTGAACGCGCGGAAGGACAGAAATGTCAACGCTGCTGGAAAATCAGCCCGGATGTCGGCCGCTATGCGCACCCCCAGACTTGCGCCCGCTGCGCCGACGCGCTGACATGAAGCTGCGGATCGTTATGGGACTTCTGATGGGGACGATGATGTCGGTGGTGATTTCCGGTATCATCACCTTCATCAATACCGGCATGGATGCTGAGTATCCCATGCGTTGGCTGCGCGCTTGGTTCATTGCCTGGTGTATCGCCGCGCCAATGTCGATTGTTCTGTCGCCCATCGCACGCAGATGGGCCGAAGCCCTGACCGAGCGCCGCTGAGGACGAGCACTTCGCTTCGAAGTGGCCATCGTCTTACTGCATCCACTGGACAGGTCGGCCCGCGCTGCTAGAT
>SKWJ01000350.1 GCA_007128995.1 Paracoccaceae bacterium | reverse complement strand
GGTGACGAAGGCACGGCAATCGCGATCGAACGCCCCTGAGGGAATTGACACCGCGCCCAGCAGCACCTCCAGTGCGCCAAAGGCTGTCAGGCGCAGCGCCCCCAGACCTGACAGGCAAGGATCTGACATGACCCATATCTGGATTCGCGCCGAGCAACGTGCGCAAGAAGAACGCGTCGGCATATTGCCCGAGGGCGTGCAGGCCTTGGTGACTGCAGGCTTCCGCGTCACCATAGAAGACAGCCCGCAGCGCGCGCTGCCGCTGGAGCCGTACCTGCAGGCGGGGGCAGAACATGCTGGCTTTGCCAGCTGGCCGGATGCCCCGCATGACGCAATCATCTTCGGGCTGAAGGAACTGCCAGACACCGATCTGCCCCTTGTCCACCGCCATATCATGTTCGGGCATGCCTTTAAGGGCCAACCGGCCGGGCAACGGCTTTTGGCACGGTTCCGGGCGGGCGGCGGGGTCTTGCTGGATCTGGAATATCTGACCGATGACCAGGGGCGGCGTGTGGCCGCATTTGGCTATTGGGCGGGGTTTGCGGGCGCAGCAGTCTCTTGCCTGGCCTATGCGGCGCTGTCACGCGGCGGGCTTTGCGCGCCGCTGACCCGGTTCGCGGACAGGCACGCCATGACCGAAGCCGCAGCAACGGCCCTTGCTGGGCTGGACGCGCCGCGCGTGCTGATCATCGGGGCGCTGGGGCGTGTAGGGACAGGCGCCTCTGACCTCTGCCGCGCGCTGGGCCTTCCGGTCACAGGCTGGGATATGGCAGAAACCGCGCATGGCGGCCCTTTCCCCGAGATCTTGCGCCATGAGATCTTCCTTAACTGCATTCTCGCGGCACCGGGCACACCTGTCTTTATCCCGCCCGGCACGCCGAATGATCCGCGCGCCCTCAGGGTTATCGGAGATATCGCCTGCGATCCGGAGTCCGAGTTTTCGCCCATAAAGATCTATGACCGCGTCACAGACTGGGCGCGCCCTGTGCGGCGCGTGGCGGGTCAACCACCCCTCGACATCATGGCAATTGACAATCTGCCCTCGCTGCTTCCGATAGAGGCATCAGAGGATTTCGCAGCGCAGCTGTTGCCACATCTGCTGACACTGGATCAGCCGCATCAGCCTGTCTGGGCCAGGGCAGAGGAAATCTTTCAGGCGCATATCGCAGCACGATGAGCAAAGGAAAATGCATGAACGTGATCGACTGGGATGATGCGTTTTCAAACGCGGCCTATATCGACGGTGCAGAAGAGTATCCTGCCCGTTGGGCCGCATTGGCTGCCGAGTTCCGCGCAACTGCACAGGCCAGGCTTGATCTGCCCTATGCAAACTCCGCGCGCACCCGGTTCGACCTGTTCCAGCCAAAGACGGATTCAGCGCAAGGGCTGGTGGTCTTCGTTCACGGTGGCTACTGGTTGAAATTTGACAAATCCGTCTGGTCACATCTGGCCGCTGGCGCTGTCGCGCGCGGCTGGGCCGTCGCGATCCCCAGCTACACGCTGGCCCCAGCGGCGCGCATAAGTCAGATGACGGCAGAAATCGGACAGGCCATCACTGCAAGTGCCACTCTGGTGGCTGGCCCGATCTTGTTGGCGGGTCATTCGGCAGGCGGGCATCTGGTCACCCGGATGATCTGTACCGACAGCCCGCTACCGCCTGCGATCCGGGCGCGTCTGGGCCATGTCCTGTCCATTTCGGGGCTGCATGATCTGCGCCCTCTGCTGGCCACGCAGATGAACCGTAGTCTGGGCTTGTCAGACGCCGAAGCCGTGGCAGAAAGCCCCGCTTTGACCACCCCGATTGCCGCATCCCGCGTCTCGGCCTGGGTCGGCGCGTTCGAGCGGCCAGAGTTCCTGCGTCAGGCTGGGTTGCTGCGCGAAGCCTGGGGTGCGAAAGGCGCGCGAGTGTCCATGACAGTCCTGCCTGACAGTCATCATTTCGATATTGTCGAGGGGCTTTCAACCCCGGAAAGTGCCCTTTGCGAAGCCTTGTTGGAGTGTTAGTCAGCAGTTTTCGTCGATAAAAACTTGAAGCTTGAAACTTCAACCTTAAAATATTTGCTTTTCATCCAGCTTTGCGTAACACTTCCCGAAAGAATCAAATAACGGGGAGTGGACAAGATGAAGACATTAAGGACGACAGCCTATGCTGCGCTCGCGATAAGCAGCATGAGCATGGCGCAAGCCGATAACGTGACCGTCGGCATGATCACGACATTGTCGGGCGGTGGCGCCGGACTGGGTGTCGATGTCCGCGACGGTTTCTTGCTGGCGCTGGAAATGGCAGGAGCCGAGGGTGTGAACCTTGTCGTGGAAGATGATGCACAGCGTCCGGAACTGGCAGTGCAGATTGCCGAACGCATGATCCAGTCCGAGCGCGCGGACATCCTGACCGGTATTATCTGGTCCAACCTTGCCATGGCAGTCGTGCCCTCGACCGTGGCGCAGGATATCTTCTATATTTCACCCAATGCTGGCCCTTCGGCGCTGGCGGGGGCAAATTGCCACCCCAACTATTTCAATGCGGCCTGGCAGAATGACATGCTTCACGAAGCCGCCGGCCAGCATGCAAATGAACTTGGATATCAGAACACCTTCATCATGGCCCCGAACTATCCGGCAGGAACGGATGCGCTGACCGGGTTCAAGCGCTATTTCGAGGGAGAGCTTGCAG
>SKWJ01000048.1 GCA_007128995.1 Paracoccaceae bacterium | reverse complement strand
TGCCAGAGCTTATGGGCGAACTCATCACGCTGCTCGAGACGGATGCGATCATGCTTGGCTGTCTGAACGAATTGCGCGCTGCACAGGATATCCTCGCCTTCGGGACGAGTGCAGAGCGCCAGCGGGCCGTCTATGCAACAGCATTGGAAGAAGGCGCGGACACTGATGAAGCCTTGCGGGCCGTTGTCGGTTCCCTGATCTCGGAATTCCGTCCCGAAGGCTGAGTGTGGCCTTCAGATAAGGGCGGTCAGGCGTGCAGCCTCGGTCGCGCAAGCGGTCAGTTTGTTGCGGTCCTCGCCCGGATAGAAACGCGCGCGGGTTGCCGTGGGCATTGGTGCTGCAGGCTCGATCAAAACCCGCGGCCCTGTTTTAACGCTTTCTGCAGCCCAGGCCCGCGCCAGCGCCATCTGTGAAGATTTCGATGCGCCGTAAGCCCCCATGAATTTGTTGCCCGCCACAGGATCATCTATGAACAGGGCTGTCGCACGTTCGGGAGCAGCGTGCAGCAGCGGTGCGATCATCGGGATCATGAAGCCTGTCGCACGGATATTGATCGCGACACATTTGTCCCAGTCTTTCACGGCGACATGATCTGCAGGCGACATTGGCGGGGCGTGAATGGCCGTATGCACCCAGAGGTCCAGATGGCCCCAGCGGTCGTAGATGTCACGGCACAAGTGACGGATCGCGTCATCCTGGGTGATGTCCATCGCAGCCAGTGTGGCGCGCCCGCCCTTGCGCTTGATGCGGTCGTCAAGGTCTTCCAGCCCGCCAAGGGTGCGCGCCAGGGCAATCACATGCCAACCCTGTTCTGCCAACGCTTCCGCAAGCGCGGCCCCAAGCCCACGAGAGGCGCCCGTCACAAGCGCGAGTTTCTTTCTGGTTTCCTGTTCCATGCGCGCTCTAGTTCCAGTTTGGAACGGAATTGGCAAGAGGCTAGTCACAGGGACAGCAGGATTCGGGGCGAAAAACAGATGGCGTGGGGCAGTGTGACTGTTGCTTTGCGGATATGCGCTGAATGTGAGTCTCTGTAGCAACAGACAGACCTCATGATCTGGTAGCGTGTTAATCGCGCTACCCAAGCCTTCGCGGTTTGCCTATAGTCGTCGCACTGACGAGCGGAACAAACCGAGGGAGAGGACATGCGCTGTCCGTTTTGTGGAAACACCGATACGCAGGTCAAGGACTCACGGCCCGCCGAAGATCATGGTGCCATTCGCAGGCGGCGGTTTTGCCCGGCCTGTGGCGGGCGCTTTACGACCTATGAACGGGTGCAACTGCGTGACCTTGTCGTTGTCAAAAGCAATGGGCGACGCGAATCCTTTGACCGCGAGAAGCTGGAACGCTCTATCAGGATCGCCATGCAGAAACGGCCGATCGAGCATGAGCGCATCGACCAGATGATTTCAGGGATCGTGCGCAGGCTTGAAAGCCAGGGCGATACAGATATCCCCTCTAAAATGATCGGCGAAATCGTGATGGAGCGGTTGGCGCGGATCGACACCGTCGCCTATGTGCGGTTCGCAAGCGTCTACAAGAATTTTCAGGAAGCCGATGATTTCGATAAGTTCGTCTCGGAATTGCGCCCTGATGCCAAGGAAACCGAGTAGTCCGTGATACGCGACGATGATCGCAAGTTCATGCGCAATGCGATTGCTTTGGGCAGGCGCGGGTTGGGTCAGGTCTGGCCAAACCCTGCTGTCGGTTGCGTGATCGTACGCGATGGTCGTGTGCTGGCCCGGGGTTGGACACGGCCCGGCGGCCGACCACATGCCGAGGCTGTCGCCCTTGCACAATGTGATGCGCATGGGGCGACTGCCTATATCAGCCTTGAACCTTGTGCCCATCATGGCAAGACGCCGCCCTGTTCGGAAGCGTTGATCGCGTCGGGTGTTGTGCGTGTGGTCACTGCTCTCACCGATCCTGACCCCCGCGTCGCTGGTGCCGGGCATGCACGGCTGCGCGCAGCTGGGCTGGATGTCGTTGAGGGGGTAGAGGCAGAAGCCGCGCGCGATGCGCATGCCGGTTTCCTGACGCGGATCATCAAGGGCCGCCCTTGGGTGACGCTGAAACTGGCACTGACGCTTGACGGGCGCATCGCCACACAGACAGGAGAAAGCCGCTGGATCACCGGGTCCGAGGCGCGGCGGCATGTGCATGCAATGCGCGCGTCGCATGACGGAATTCTGGTTGGGGCGGGAACCGCTCGCATGGATGACCCGGATTTGCGTGTCCGCGACTTGGGCACAGCGCATCAGCCTGTGCGCCTTGTCGTCAGTCCGCGGCTGGATCTGCCGCTGGACGGTCGGCTTGGGCGCAGCGTGTCGGCAGTTCCGCTCTGGTTGTTGCATGGCGCTGCTGCACCAGTCGATTTGCGCTCAGCTTGGCAGGATCAGGGCGCCGAGGTCATCCTCTGCGCAGAACAGGGTGCGCCGCCGGGACTGGATGTTGCCGCCATGATGCAGGCGCTTGGCGCGCGCGGATTGACGCGTGTCTTTTGTGAAGGCGGTGGCAAGCTTGCTGCCAGCCTGTTGCAGGCTGGCCTTGTTGACGAGCTTGTCGTGTTCTCAGCTGGCCGGATGATTGGTGCCGAGGGGCGTGCGGGGCTCGGGGCCTTGGGGCTTGATACCCTTGCAGATGCCCCCCGGTTCAACCTGCAAGAAGTGCGGCGCGTCGGCGGCG
>SKWJ01000168.1 GCA_007128995.1 Paracoccaceae bacterium | reverse complement strand
TCAAGGAACCGGTCCACTGGAAGTGCGGGGTCAGTCTGAACCTGCGGCGAA
This sequence comes from Paracoccaceae bacterium, assembly GCA_007128995.1. GTDB lineage: Bacteria > Pseudomonadota > Alphaproteobacteria > Rhodobacterales > Rhodobacteraceae > Roseinatronobacter. Next base: position 2,631 of record SKWJ01000168.1, on the reverse strand, counting down.
CCGATGATCTGGCCAGCGAAGCTGGGATGCGGTGAAAGTGCGAGGAGCAGCACAGTCTCGGCCTTGTTGTCGATCGTGATCTGGTAACCGATCCGCACGAGCATTCAGGAACTTCCTTCTGTCAAATTGCGGCGCATGGCGCGTCCCGCGCCTTGTGCTCCCGGCTAACCTCGGACGCGATCGTGAGGCGTGACAACCGCTCGATGGAAGAGCCTGCTTGAAAGTATGGGTTGCCAGACGAGCTGCATTTCTGATGCTCTGCCATCCTCTGAAGACGGGTGACGCGGGTCTGCGCGCGCTATTCATCTGCATTCTGCGGCATCCGATCGCAGACAGGCCGCCATGCGCACCACGAGCAGCCAGACTCAGCGCTGTAACCCGGACTGGGGCTTTTGCGCGATCTGTTCGCGCTTGACGCGCGTCGACAGCGTTCTCATGGAAGGCTTCGCTTTCCTGCGGTCGAGTTCGGCCCTGACGCGTCGCAATGCAGCAAAAAGCCCTGCAAAACCGAAATTCGCGTCTGTCGGGTGGTCCTTGCCGTTGTCCGGTCCGGGGTGCAATATTCTTTCGATTGCTGCGCGTCGCGCGGTTTCGCAGGCGGATGCAAGTTCTCTGTTCATATCGTGTAGTTCAGACGTGCTGCTGTCAGTCAGACCCCGAATGCCTGCGCGGCGCAGTAAGGCTTGATGCACTGCCGCCCTTTCAGGATTCGGGATGTCCGCCATAGCCGCCCCCTGGTTCCATATCGGGCGCCGCGCGAATTGAGGCATCCATCTTGTGATCCAGCAAAGTGCACAGAGTGGTGCGCGCCCGGCTGACCCGGCTTTTTATGGTGCCGACCGTACATCCGCAGGCTACCGCAGCTTCCAGTTGCGAGAACCCGTAGGCGCCCATCAGGACGACCGGCTTGCGCTGTTTCAGTGGCAAACCCCCAATCGCGGAAATCAGTTCTTTCAGCGACAATACATGGTCCTGGCGCGGTTCTTCGCAGAGTGCCGCGGCGCGGATGCCATCGATATCTTCCACCTCGCGCCGGGATTTTCGCAGATCTGAATAGAACGTGTTGCGCAGGATCGTGAACAGCCATGCGCGTAGATTGCTGTTCGGCTCGAAGCTGTCGCGCTTCGCCCATGCCTTGAGCAATGTGGCTTGAACAAGATCTTCGGCGCGGTGGTTGTCGCCAGTCAAACGTAGTGCAAATTGTTTCAAGGCGCGTGTCTGTGGTGTCAGCAATATGTGGAATGGATGACGCTCGGTCACTGCAAGACCCTCTCTGGAAGTGGGGGAATTTGGTTCGTGGTGTGGTTGGTCTTCCGGGTTCACGCGGCCGCGTTCAGACGATCTTCAGCAAGTTGAGACAGGGCCTTGTCAGCGACATATTCTTCGCTCAGGGTTTCTTTCAGAAGCTTCGCTGCCTGCGGATGACCAAGTTGCTTCGCCCATGCCAAAAGTGTGCCGTAGCGCGCAATCTCGTAGTGTTCGACTGCCTGAGCCAGTGAGATAATCGCGGCATCCATCGTTCCGGTATCTTCTATCTCAGACATCAGACCCTCGGCTTCTTCAATCAGCCCGACCATGGCATCGCATTTCGCGCCGCGCGCGGCTTTGCCAAGGCCTTCGAATACTTCCTCAAGCCGGATAATGTGGGTCTCGGTCTCTTCTCGATGCGACGAGAGGGCCGCTTTCAGCTTCGGATCGGTTGCCTTGCGCTCCATTTTCGGCAGCGCCCTGAGGATCTTCCGCTCGGCGTAGAGCACGTCCTTCAACGTGTGCAAGAAAAGGTCGTCCAATGTTTCGATAGTCATGGGTCACTCCTGTGAATTGGCAGTTTCACGGTGTCATTGCGGGCATGCCGCGGTTTTGAAGGTGAAAGAAGACAGGGTTGCGCGTGAGCGGCACATGCAGCGCAAGGGTCAGTTCAGTCGTTTTTCACAGGCTTTAGTGATCGCAAGCTGAATGCAGTCCAACGGCTCCATGGCGTCTCTGAAGCGATGCATTGCCGTCAATTGCATTTGCTTGAACTTAACGACCTGAGCTTTTTGTTGGGCCGACAGTTTGGCACTCCTGCTCATCCGGTCAGTCTCGCAAGCTTCGGTAAGCAAGCGAATGAAAGTTTCTGCAGAATTGGACGAGTGCATTTCATTCTCCTTTTTCATTAGAGGGGCATTCGCGTCGGCAAACTTCGCGTTCAAAGCAGGACTGCGATAATGATCACGACGAGCAGAGGTGCGCCGAGAAGCCAGGCTATGATGGCGGGCATTGGAATCTCCTTTCGAATTTCCGGAATGGCGGCAGTGGATCAGCGCCGTGTGGTTAGAGCGTCCCAGCCCAGCCCATCGTCGCGGTGCTTTCCCCCGGCGACTGCGGCAAAGAAGGCGGCAAGCGCACCGATCAGCAGGGTCGCGGCAGCAATGAAGCCGAAGACAACACCGGCGACGCGCGCGCTTTCGACGGCGTCCAGCGCGGATTGGCGGGCGGCGTCGATTTCGGCATTTACCTCATCGATACGTGCACGCGCGCCCTGCGCATCCAGGTTGCTGTTGGCCGCAACAAGCTGGGCCAGATAGCTGCGATCGCGTTCCTGCATCTCGCCTTGGGCTGCGCTGCGGGTGATGATGGCTGCAATCTCTT
>SKWJ01000374.1 GCA_007128995.1 Paracoccaceae bacterium | reverse complement strand
GCTTGAAAGATGAATCCCAGCCTGCGGCGCAATGCCTGCTGGACCGGGGCTGCAGCGCCGTTTAGCTCGCTCCCAAGCAGGCGGTCCGACCCGCCCTGAACCTCGCGCAGGCCCCCATCGGCGTCAGAGCCGTGGTCTTGCCCGACCCCGATGGCCCCATCAGGATCGTCAGGCTTGCGCGCCTCCCCCTGCCCGAACCAATGGTCGCGTCCACTTACAACCACCGGGGCCGTCCATCAAAACAGATCCGCCGGGTCCGCTACGGCCAAGCGCCGCGTGGCAACGGTTCCAGAAAGCGCGCATGCGGCCATCGTCCCCATCAGCACTGAAAGCGCCACCTGCCAGGTCATTACCAATGGCAGCCCAGTCGCTGCGTTGAGCGCCGCATAAAGCCCTGTCGCAATGACAATGCCAGGCAGAAACCCGAGCGCAGCCAGGATCAGCGCCTCCACAAGAATGATGCCGATGAAGAAGCGGTGCGGATATCCCACGGCCTTGAAGGTCGCGTATTCGCGCAGATGGTCGGCCACATCGGTCGATAGCACCTGATAGACGATGACGATCCCCACCAGCACGCCGATCACCACCCCAAAGCCGAAGATGATGCCCGTGGCGCAGGACCCGCAAAAGGGAACCCTCTATCTTTACTTTTCAACCAAAGAGGCGTTGTTCGAGGGTGTGCTGACCCAGCTTCTGGGCGATACCGTTGCCCGGCTGGAGCTATCCCCACCAAACCCCGGTGAGGCGGCCAGCGCATTTCTGAAGCGCGCGCTGGCCCCCATGCTGACGGATGACAAGGTATCGCTTCGGCTGATCATCTTCGAAGGCGCGCGCTTTCCAGAGCTTTTGAATGCCTCGACGCACATCCTCTTGTCGGAAAGGCCGACGGCATAGGGTTGCCAAATCGAAACTCTGCTACTTCGATTGCAGAAATCCGCCCGCAGCACCGCCATGAGGCGTCTCATCGCCCTGTGCGCGGGCGAGGATCGCTTTACCTGCTCGGCACAGCCACCGACCGGTCTGTCGCCCAGTGTTCCCTGGAGCGGTCATCCATGTCCGGCGCAGCGTATTTCCGCAGCCAGAGCTTCGCGACGCGCAGATTCCGCCTATAATTCAGTGGCATGGACTTCTCAGAGGTATGACAGAAGTGCGCAGGAAACGACTGTTGCGCTCAACTGGTTTGGATGCATCTTTACCAGTTACGCAAGTAAGTTGACCAAGCTGTCTGGACACAAATCTGATTTGCAGAGCAAAATATGATTGCCATGGTATCTGCAATACGTACATCATAACGTATGAGTAAGGTTGTCAGCAAGCCAACGGTTCATGATATCGCCCGGGTCGCGCGGGTCAGTCTTGCAACTGTGGATCGCGTTCTGAATGGACGCAGCGGTGTGCGCGAAAAAACCATCGACAAGGTTAATGACGCGATCAGGGAACTTGGCTATGTCCGCGATAGGTCGGCGGCCAACCTGGCGCGGCAGCGGCAATACAGCTTTACCTTTGTGCTGCCTGAAGGGCCAAGCCAGTTTGTCGACACAATTCGCGAAGCGCTGCGCGATGCCTATGCGTCGCAGATTGCGGATCGCGTGACACTTAACGTGATTTCCGTTCCAACGCATGATCCGCACGCAATTGTACGAAAGCTTTTGTCAATTGATGTGTCGGGTCTGGATGGAATTGCGCTTGTGGTCCCGGAAACGCCACAGATTCGCGACCTCGTGGCGCGGCTGAAAGCTGCGGGGGTCGCCGTGATCGCGCTGGCGTCTGATCTGCCCAATAGCGAGCGGGATTTCTTTGTCGGAGTTGATTCTGTTGCAGCAGGCCGCACATCTGGCCTTTTGATGGGGAAATTCGCACCAGATGCGGGAGAGATCCTTGTTGTGACCAACTCTATGCGCGCGCGCGACAGTCTCGAGCGCAGGCTTGGCTTCGATCAGGTGATGCAAACCAGTTTTCCGCATTTGAAAGTACTGCCCACGATCGAATCCTTCGATGATCCGGCGAGGATGGAAGAGCTTGTCTATGGCATGCTGATTCGAAAACCCCGGCTGCTTGGACTGTATTCCATGGGATCAGGTAATCTCGCAGTGTTGCGCGCCTTGCGCCGCAGTGCCCGGAGCGCGGAATTGTCGGTTATCGTGCATGAACTGACACCGCCAACGCGGGCAGGGCTGCTGTCCAATGAGATAGATGCCGTCATCGCCCAGAATGTTGGCCATCTGGTGCGCAGTGCGCTGAGGGTTCTGCGCAACCTGAGTGACCGCTTGCCCATCTTCGAGGCACAGGAACGCATCCGCATAGAAATCGTGATGCGTGAAAATCTGCACTATCCATCCTGAAGTCACTGGGGACTTTTTCTGACCCAAAAGTTTTATGTTGATTTGAGGTACGTTCCTCATTTATATGACACTCGCGCCCCTCGATACTGAGGCGGTGGTCCGGCCGCGGAGTGACTGCCGGAAAACTGGGAGGAGTGACATCATGAAGACAAGAACCCGCCTGCTCGCGGCCTCTGCCATTGTGGGCCTGTCCGGCCTTGTATCGACCGGGGCAAATGCCGCCAACCTGACCTTGTGCTGGGCCGCATGGGACCCGGCGAATGCTCTGATCGAACTGTCGCGCGATTTCGAGGCGCAAAGCGGCCACAGCATGAGTTTCGAATTCGTGCCCTGGCCCAATTT